>JABHIC010000150.1 GCA_018671205.1 Gammaproteobacteria bacterium | reverse complement strand
ACTCACAGAAAAATTACTATTTTTAGAGGTGCCCTATAGCTGCCCCTGTAGGGATAGGCAGAACCCTGAAGAGATGGATCATCTGATAAAATCACCCATTCTCAGGATTTTCTGAACCACTTTAACTTAGGTGTTGCATGTCCAAACAAAGAAAAGCGGCCGTACTGGTCTCCGGCGGCCTAGACTCGATGCTCGCAGTACGGGTTCTTCAAGAGCAGGGTATTCATGTCGAGGGGATCAACTTCTACACCGGTTTTTGTGTCGAGGGGCATACCCATGCTATCCGCAAAAAAGATCAGCAGAAAGACAAACGTAACAACGCCCTCTGGGTGGCGGAGCAGCTGGGGATCAAGCTGCATATCGTCGATATTATTGAGGAGTACAAGGAGGTTTTGATCAACCCTAAACATGGTTATGGGGCCAACATGAACCCCTGTCTCGACTGTAAAATTTTCATGGTAAAGAAAGCCGTGGAGTGGATGGTAAAAAAAGGGTTCGATTTTATCGCGACCGGTGAGGTGGTGGGGCAGCGTCCGATGTCACAACGTAAAGATACCATGCCGGTGGTTGCTAATGAGTCAGGAGCGGAGGAGTTGCTACTGCGCCCCCTCTGCGCAAAGAATTTGCCTCCTAGCCTGCCCGAACGTGAGGGCTGGGTCGACCGTGAAAGCCTCTATGACTTCAGTGGACGCACCCGTAAACCGCAGATGGCACTGGCCAAAGAGTTTGGTTTTGAGGAGTATGCCACTCCGGCGGGAGGGTGCTGCTTCCTTACCGATGAACGCTATTCGGTAAAGCTGGTTGACCTCTGGAATGCACGCGGTAGTCGTGACTATGAGATGGATGACATCATGCTACTCAAGGTGGGGCGCCATCTACGACCCGCTCCCCACTTTAAAATGATCGTCTCCCGTGAAGAGGGGGAGAACCACTTCCTTCAGGGTTATAAAAACCGCTACACCACGATGTACTGTAGCGATTTCACCGGGCCTTTGGTACTGATCGACGGCAGTGCGAGTGAAGAGGATCTTGAGTTGGCCGGACGTATAACCGCACGTTTTGGTAAAGGAAAAAGTGCCCCTGAGGTGACGATAGTGGTCAGAGAACCCGGAGCTGAACCGCGTGAGATCAAAGTAGCCCCGCTGCCCCCCAGCCAGGTCGATAAGGGGTGGTACATCTGATGGCACACTACACCATCGATACCAAGGGGCTGCTCTGTCCAATGCCCGTCATTCGGCTCCAGGATCGCGCCGAAACCCTACAGCCGGGAGATCAGCTGGAGGTACTCTCCTCAGATCCTGGTGCACTGAATGATATCCCTGCCTGGTGTCGTATTAACGGCCATAGCGTGTTGAAAAAAGGGCAGGAGGGAAGAGAGGTCAGAGTTGTGGTTGAGCTGGGTAATGGGACGTTTTCCTCATAGGCCTGTGAAACAGTGCTATAACCCGCATCACCACCCATAGCGTTACCGCACCCAAAACCACACGACTACCAACTACAGTAAAGGTGGGCAATTCACGAATGGCTTAGAGAGTGCGATTAATAGTACCCACTCTAACGAGGACATCGATTGGTTGATGACTGGTTTTGTGGGCATGACAACTCCTTTCCTGAATACCCTACATCAACTGCTTTCTGATCCAGTAATCGATACTGACCAGACGACCTCCTCCCAGTATCAGCAGAGCCAGTAACATAATCAGATAGGTGACTGCCCACTCTACCCCATTATTGGAGATGACGAAGTTCCCGCTGTTGGTAAGCCACTCATAGTTTCCATGTTCCTGCAAAATAGCACGGGCACGCTCCAGCCGCTCTCCTGCCTCGGCAATATCCTCTGGTGGGAAGGGGCTTTGGGGATCGACAACCGCCTGCCAGCCATGCTGCAGGTGGACAGAAAAAATGGCGACTAACATGGTGATCATCAGCGGAATGGTGACCCAGCGCACGCCAAAGCCAAATAGTAGCAGCACCGCACCGATCACTTCGGTTGCTGTGGCGAGTGAGGCCATCAGCCAAGGCAGTGGTAGCCCCAGCCCCCAGTCGGCATTACCAAACCATTGAACCACCCCCTCAAAGCCATAGAGCTTATTGAGTCCGGCTGTCAGAAAGACCGGAGTGAGGTAGAGTCGCAGTGCCAGAGGGGCGAGAAAATCGATCCGGTTTTGAGTCTGGTCGAGTACTCTTTGCAGAGCAATAAGGGGTTGTATCATGGTTTTATGGCTCCTTTGTGTAGCCTAATAGAATGCCTCGGGTGAGGAGGTTATTGATCATCTGGGTACCCTGCTGAAGTAGGGTATCGGTGAGTGGAAGCCCGGACTCCTCTGCGAGCAGGGTGATCATCTCCTCTCCACGGTAGGGGATCGGTTCACTGATCAGTGCCAGCAGCCGCGCCACAAAGGGGGTCGCCTCTAAAAAATGGACTACTGCCTGCCGGTCTCGATAGACCAGTAGAAAGGTTGGCTGCGGTGAGGGGGCATCAGGAATCTGCTCAGCAGAGATGGTATGGACGGGAAACGGATACTGTAGCGCACGCACCAGGGGGGATAGAACAGGCACCCCCTGAAGGGGATCCAGTTGATGGCTGTAGAGATCCCACTCTGGCTCATTGGTAGAGATACTCAGCTCCAGCTCAATCCACTCATAGTGGGCCAGCTCCAGCAGAAAGAGAGGATCCTCCGGCTGGGGGGTATACTCCTGCTGGAGGAAATTGATAAATTCGACCGGAATTTTGGAGAAGTAGGGGGTGGTACTGTGGTGGTGTTGAATAAACTGCTGTACCAGTTCGCGCCATGCAGCGTCCCTGTAGAGACTCCGTAAAACCGGAAATCCGGTACTGATAAAACCCTCAATATTATTGTAGAAGAGCTCTTGATAGATCCTCATTCGCTCTGGAGTGACCCCGTTGGGTAACGCTCTCTCTTGAGGGTCTCGAATATGGGCCGCAAACTGCTGCTGGAGCTGCTGCGTTGGCGTGAGTGATGATTCATGCAGCATGGTTATGTTTCGACTTGGCGTGGTTGTTAGCATCTTGCTGGTGGTGGTGAATCTGCTCGACCTCTTTGAGCAGCAGCTCCATTGGTGGGAGATTGAAATCTCGCTCCAGTAGGGTAGGGATCACCCCAAATTGATGATAGGCCTCCGTTAACAGCGCCCATACCGGATCCTCAATATCGGCACCGTGGGTGTCAATGAGCAGGTCGGGGGCCTCCTGATAGTGACCTGCAACGTGGAGATAACGGATACGGTCAGCGGGCATCGCCTGCAGATAGTCGCTTGCCGAGTAGCCGTGGTTGATGCTGTTGACATAGATATTGTTGATATCCAGTAGCAGCCCACAACCAGACTCCTCCAGTACGGCACTGACAAACTCAGCCTCACTCATTTCCCTGCCGGGAGCGGCATAGTAAGAGATGTTCTCCAGCACCAGAGGGCGTTCCAGAATATCCTCAACCTGATGAATTCGAGCCACCAGTTGCTCTACCGCTTCGGCGGTGAACGGAACAGGCATCAGGTCATAAAGATGACCATGATCGCCACAGTAACTCAGATGTTCGCTGTAGATTGGCACCTGAAAGCGATCAAGAAAGGTGCGTAACTGGAGCAGAAAATCCCGATCCAGGGGGTGATACCCCCCCAGGTTGAGAGAGAGTCCATGACAGATCAGCGGCACCTCTGCAGCCACATGTTCCAGTGTCTGCGCCAGTTTTCCACCGATTCCCATCCAGTTTTCAGGCGCCACCTCCATGAAATTGATGGCCCCGGGGATCGCTCCACTCAGTGCCTCAGCCATGGGCCGGCGGAGCCCAAGCCCGACCCCGGAAATGGCTGAATTTTCGGCACTCATCATGGGTCAGACCTTACTTCCACACTTGCCTTCACTACTTTTGGAGCCTCCACATTTACCCTCTCCGCTTTTGGAGTTCATGGGTTTGGAGCCCCCGCATGAGCCCTCACTGCTCTTTGTCCCACCACAGCTCCCTTCGCTGCTCTTAGTCGTGCTTTTGGATGAACTTTTGGAACCCCCACATTTACCCTCTCCACATTTACCCTCGGCACCCGCAAGCTGATAGCCCGCAGGGAGCTCCGTTAACCCAAAAGGGTTGGCGGCGGCCTCAAAGGCGGCAGAGGTGGAGAGACCGAGGACAATTCCTGTGGCGATCGTGAGAGAGGCTCTTTTCTTTTCCATAACTGATTACTCCATGATTTGAAATGACACCGGAAGTGGGCCATTGATCACTAACCAATACGGATAGGTAATCGAAACAGATTCAGAATTTT
>JABHIC010000149.1 GCA_018671205.1 Gammaproteobacteria bacterium | reverse complement strand
TTATTAAGGACTCACCGAATTAGCGATTGCAGTATGACATAGGAGAAATAGGATGTTGTTGTTTTATATCAATAGTATATTGATGTTTTATCCAAAAATATGCTTTCGGAAGCAGGTAGCAGACATAATAATAAGTAGTAGATAACAGCATCATAATAATAGTCTAAACCAGCTGTAATAAAGGAGCGTCCCTGATGATAAAAAAAACAGTAATAACGTTGACCCTAGGCGTAACCCTATTCTCCTCAGCCCTTTTTGCCGAGGTGATGGATACGGAACAGTATGCAACGATTGCGACCGAGGTTATTCGCGAGTCGATGAAGGGCAGTGGTGCCAATACCGATAAGATGGTGCAACAGAGTGAGCAGCTGATTCAGATGGGAGTCGCCTCCAGCAGAGGCTATGCCGCATCCAACCCTGACTATGCAAAATTACTGACATTAACCGCAGACAATGTTGATGGGATGAAGGCCATGACGCTGGAGCAGATTGAGGAGGAGTGGCATGAATTTGGCTTCCTGGCCCGTCATGGAATTGATGCAGAGGCGATAGAGCATTTTGGCGCAGCCATTAGCCTGATGGATACCATGGTACATCCGGCAACCTCCATTATTGCGATTCGCGCCTACCAGGAGGAGAAGGATGAGGATTATCTGGACCAGGTTAAGGCTGAGCTTTCTGAGGTACTGGAGCATCTCAAGCATGTGAATCAGTGAGCTGTGGCTGCCAGGATAATAGAAATTAATGGGTGAGGGCATTTTTGAGTGAGGAAGAGGTATGGTGCTTAGGCTAAGAGAGCGGTTGCTGTCTGGTTTTTTGGGGGTTTCTCTGCTGGTTTTATTGGTGGGTGGTGCTGGGGTTTTCCTGATTGATCGGGTCTCTGAGGCATCCAATCGAATACTGGATGAGAAGATTCCGCTGCAGAGTCGTGCCGAATTCCTGTTGCTCTCTGTTGAGAAAACCATTGCGCTATCCAGAGACTATCTGTTGAGCCTTGATGCCGATGCAGCTGCTGAGATTCTTAACCAGATCGAGATAGAGTCAGCCAGTGTAGATAATCTTCTGCAACTGCTGGAGTCGGACTCTATTCGCACAGAACGAGACCATGTCGCTGAGGTTTATGAGAGCTTAACAGCGGCCGTTGAACGGCTGGCAGAGGCACATGATCAACGTGTCGCTTACTGGTTTATGTTTGATGGAAAAGAGAAGGACTTGAAGACCTTTGTACTGGAACAGAGTGTCGCACTCAATGAGTGGTTGAACGCACTGGAGGAGTCGGTAAAGTTTGATGTCCCTTTTGGGGGGAATCTGGAGCTGTCACAAAACGACTATATGCGCTGGTATAGCGAATATGAGACAGAAGATCCTGCGTTGAAAAAGTTGTTGAAAAAATATGCCAAGGTAAATAACAAGATCTTCAAGTTTGCCAATAAGGTAAACAGAGCCAGTGGCAAGAAGAAGCTATCCCATTTTCAGCGGGGACAGTCTCGTCAGATTATCAAGGCCCGTAAGGGGCTCAATGCCATTATTAAATATATCACGCCGGTGGTGGATCATGCCCTTAAGGCCGAGCGCGTCTCAATGAATGAGATGAATGGTATTGCTACGGAGATTGAGCTCTCTATCCATGCGTTACGAATGGTGATCGAGCAAGAGGTCAAAGCGGCCCGGCAAGAGGTTGAGGAGACGCAGAAGTTGGCATGGGTCACTCTGCTCTCCGGGTCAGCGATTGCGGTGGTATTGGGTATCCTGGTCGCGCTCTACATTGCGCGCAGTGTGGTGAATCCGGTCAACCGTCTCAAGCGCCTGATGAGTGAAGTAAGCGGCAGGGGTGATTTTTCACAAAGGGTTGAAAATCCTACGGAGGATGAGGTTGGAGAGACCGCAGTTACACTGAATACGTTGCTGGACTCACTGCAGGGAGCCATTGGGGAGATTGGTGAGGTGATGTCAGCCTCTGCAGAGGGGGATTTCAGTCGTCGGGTAGAGTCGGATCTTCCCGGAGATCTGGATCGACTGAAACACTCCATTAATGGCAGTGTTGAGCGTACCCAGGAGGCGATTAGTCGAGTCAATGGGGTGATGAGAGCGGTTGAGGCGGGAGACTTCGAGCAGCGTATTGAGGAGGGTTTTGGTGGCGAGCTCCATACCTTCCGCAATACCGTAAATGGTGCGCTGGATAGTCTACAGCAGATGACAGAAAACCTGAGTCTGGTGATGCAGGCGATTATCAATGGGAACTTCAACTACAGGATGACGGGTGCGGGTGGTAGCGAGATTTAGCGGAATGTAAACCGTGCAATGAGCTCTATGGAG
>JABHIC010000148.1 GCA_018671205.1 Gammaproteobacteria bacterium | reverse complement strand
TGAATGGCGGGATGTATATGTAGAGAGCCGCCCTAAAAATGCACTTTTTCCAGTGACACAATTCGTGGTAAAATTGTCTGCATCTTTAATGGCGTTGTAATTTCAATAATAGACAAATAATCGTAGAGGAAACCGATGAGCGATATTCAAGCACAGATCACCAAAATTGTTGCCGAGCAGCTGGGTGTTGAAGAGGGTGAGATTACCAATGAGTCATCTTTTGTGGATGATCTGGGAGCCGACTCCCTGGATACCGTAGAGCTGGTGATGGCACTGGAAGAGGAGTTTGGGTGTGAAATTCCTGATGACGACGCAGAGAATATTACTACCGTCCAGCAGGCCATTGACTACGTCAACAAGGCGAATGGATAACTCCATCGTGCTGTAATTTCGTTTTTTATAATGGTGGTTAAAAGCCGTGCTTCTGGGATAGGGGTACGGCTTTTTTCAATTTAAAAGGGAATAGTGATGAAAGGTGATAGACGTGTTGTGGTAACCGGAATGGGAATGGTCTCCCCCGTGGGTAACAGTGTGGATGAGAGTTGGGAAAATATTCTGGCCGGGAAGAGCGGTGCGGGTCCTGTTCCCCATTTTGATGCGACTGATTTTCCTGTTACCTTCTCCTGTTCGGTTAAACCGAGCTTTGATCCACTGACGGTTCTAACCAAGAAGGATCTGCGCAAGATGGATAGCTTTATCCACTTTGGCATGGTGGCGGGGGCTCAGGCATTTCGTGACTCCGGGTTAGAGATCACGGAAGAGAATGCCGCTCGGGTTGGGGTCTCGATCGGCTCCGGTATTGGTGGGCTTCCGGGTATCGAGAGAGGGCGGGATGCCCTGGTAAAAGGGGGCCCTCGCAAGGTCTCCCCCTTCTTTGTCCCCTCCAATATTATCAATATGGTCTCAGGGAACCTCTCTATTCTCCTGGGTGCCAAAGGGCCCAATACCGCCATCGTGACCGCCTGTAGTTCTGCCACCCACAGTATTGGTGATGCGGCACGGATGATTATCTATGGTGATGCCGATGTGATGATTACCGGCGGTGCAGAAAATGCGACCTCTCCGGTGGGGCTGAGTGGCTTCGCCTCGGCCAAGGCACTCTCTACCCGTAATGATGACCCTGCTACGGCCAGCCGCCCCTGGGATCAGGATCGAGATGGCTTTGTGCTTGGGGATGGAGCGGGTGTGGTGGTGCTGGAGGAGTATGAGCACGCCAGGGCGCGTGGAGCCCACATCTATGCAGAGGTGGTTGGGTTTGGGATGAGTGGAGATGCCTATCACATGACCTCTCCCTCTCCCGGTGGTGAGGGAGCCTCACGCTGCATGGATAGCGCACTGGCCGATGCGGGAGTTAACCCGGAGCAGGTGACCTATGTGAATGCCCATGGTACCTCTACTCCGGCCGGTGACCTTGCCGAGACCTCAGCAGTTAAAATGACCTTTGGAGATTACGCCTACAAACTGGCTGTCAACTCTACCAAGTCGATGACAGGACATCTGCTCGGTGCGGCTGGGGGGATCGAGGCGATCTTTACCATTCTGGCTCTTCGTGACCAGGTTTCACCCCCTACCATCAATATTTTCAACCAAGACCCAGCCTGTGATCTTGATTATGTGGCCAACAGTGCCAGAGATATGACCATTGATATTGCACTCTCCAACTCCTTTGGATTTGGTGGAACCAACGGTACCCTCGTGTTTACTAAAATTTAGGCGTGTCAGAGGGAGCCCCTGAATCCTCTACTCCCCTTTTTTGGGGATGAGTTGCACCTATATCAAGGTCGCCACGGGTGGTAGTGACCTGCTGGCTCTTCATGCGGCCAATCCGCAACGCTACCCCTATCTGCTCCAGAGTGGTGCCACGCAGCCGGGGGAAGAGGGGTGGGATATCCTGTTTGGGTTTCCAGGGGAGACCATCCGTGCCGGGGATGGAGCGTTTCTCTCCCAGCTTGATCAGTGTTGGCATGAGTCCATAACGCCTGCTGAGGCTGAAAACGGGAGTGATGAGCTGTTCCCTTTTTGCGGGGGATGGTTTCTCTTTCTTGATTATGAGTTGGCGTATGAGATTGAGCCCAGGCCTAACCAAGGGAGAGAGAGGGCGGTACGATCACATAGCTACGCCACCCGTATCCCGGCGGCGCTACTCTATCAACATGCCACGGATGAGCTGTTTCTGGTTGCAGAGCAGGCGCAACAGCCACTGATTGCGGAGATGGAGAGGGATCTGCAGCGGATGATGCCCGTAGCTCCGCTCCCACCCTCTGTCGCTGTGGCCTCGATGAGAGAAGAGCCCTCCCGGCAGTTTCTCTCCAGTGTAGAGCGGATCAAGCGCTACATTGTTGAGGGGGATCTGTTTCAGGTTAACCTGTCACGCCAATGGCAGGGGCAGTGTGAGCAGTCGATCCCGCCTTATCAGATCTATCAGCGTCTACGGACTGCAAATCCTGCGCCCTTCTCCGCACTGGCCCTACAGGATGGCGAGGCCATTATTAGCTCCTCTCCAGAACGGCTGGTTCGGGTCAGAAACGGGGTTGCAGAGACCCGTCCTATTGCGGGTACGCACCCGCGTGGAGCGAGTAGTGAGGAGGATCAACAGCTCTCCTCGCAACTGCTGCAACACCCGAAAGAGCAGGCGGAGCACATTATGTTGATCGATCTGGAACGTAACGATCTGGGACGTGTCTGTGAGATCGGGACGGTAGAGGTGGATGAGTTGATGGTACTGGAGAGTTATGCGCATGTTCACCATATTGTCTCCAATGTGAAAGGTCGGTTAAGAACAGGGGTCTCACCGGGGGCACTCATCCGGGCACTATTTCCTGGAGGGACCATTACCGGCTGCCCCAAGGTACGTTGTATGGAGGTTATTCATGAGCTGGAGCGTGAGGCGCGCGGGGCTTATACCGGAAGCCTCGGTTACCTCAATCATAATGGCTCTCTTGATCTCAATATTCTGATCCGCACCATCACCCAGCGGGGAGGGCAGGTTACCCTGCGGGCCGGTGCCGGTATTGTCTATGATTCCATACC
>JABHIC010000147.1 GCA_018671205.1 Gammaproteobacteria bacterium | reverse complement strand
CCGGAGTGAATCACTGTAATTGCTGCACTCGAAATTGCTGTATATCCCAAACCCGCTACTGCTGCGGTGGCCACCGCAGTTGAGAGCGCTTTTTTTGTAAAGTTCATCTTAGTTGAGCTCCTATTTGCATACTAAATTTTGCATACTAAATGCGTTAACGTTAAACATCTAAACTTATTGAAAATTTACTTCTTAAACCTAAATCCTGATAAAAATCTGCATCTTATCCCTGACCTAATCTATAAAACAGAGGCCAGAAGCGCAGAATTTCCACACTTCTTGCTGCTACTCTAACAGATCATTTCGATGAGAACAACACCTCAGCCACTCTTTTTCCCATAAAAACACTCTTTTTTATACAAAATCGTGTCTTTTTTATACTTGTATCTTTTTTTACCCCCCCTGATCAACCTTACCCTCTACTGACCACTCTCCGAGACGTACCACGCCATCGCCTCATCTAGCCCTACCGCCACCTTTTGCGTGGGTTCATAGCCCAACATCTTTTCTGCCTTACTGATATCGGCCTGCGAGTGGCGCACATCTCCAGCGCGGAAGTCTCGATAAGATGGCGGCCGAGAGACCACTCCTTCTACCCGCTGAATCAGTCGCTCCTCAACCATTTTGTAGAGTTGATTCAGGCTAGTACGATCATTCAGCGCCACATTATAAACCTGATCAGCCGCCTCCTCCTCTGCCGTGGCCGCCAGAAGATTCATCTGTACTGCATTATCTATGTAACAGAAGTCTCGACTTGTCTCTCCATCCCCATTAATGACACACGCCTCTCCCGCCAGAATCGTCGAGACCCATTTAGGGATCACCGCTGCGTAAGCGCCCTGTGGATCCTGGCGCTTTCCGAAGATATTAAAATAGCGCAGCCCAATGGTCCTGAACCCATAAGTTCTGGCAAACACACCGGCGTAAAGCTCATTCACCAATTTGGTAACGGCATAGGGGCTGAGTGGGCTACCAATCCTCTCTTCCACCTTGGGTAGATCAGGGTGGTCGCCATAGGTTGAGCTTGAGGCCGCATAGACGAAACGCTTTACCCCAGCATCCCTGGCCGCAACGAGCATATTGAGAAAACCATCAATATTGGCTCCATTGGTGTGGATCGGATCCTTGATGGAACGGGGAACTGAGCCCAGCGCCGCCTGATGAAGGATATAATCAACCCCCTCACAAGCCTCTCTACAATCCTCTAGTCGAGTGATATCCCCCTCAATAAAACGAAACTGCCCACTCTCCGGGGAACAACCCGCCCCCTCAAGCGCCTGATCCATGTTTTTCTGGTAGCCTGTCTCCAGATTATCAATGCCAACCACTTTCTGATTCAACTTTAAAAGGGTTTCCAGCAAGTTGGAGCCGATAAAACCAGCAACACCGGTAATCAACCAGACTCGCTGCCTCCCCATTAGCTCCTCTTGTAACGCTTCATATCTGCTTTTCATTTCATTCTCGCTGATTAAAGAGGTCAAAGTCGCCCATCTACCTCAGCAGGATCAAACAGGTATTTGATGTCATAGAGGATATGGTTACTCTTGCCAAAGGTGCGAATCTGCTCTACCCCCATTTCAACAAACTCCTTATGGGCAACCGCAACCACAATCGCACTATAGTGGCTCTCTTGGGGAGTGCTGATCGGGACGATCCCATACTCACTGTTTGCCTCTTCTCCATCTACCCACGGATCATAGACATCCACACTACAGTTGAAGCTCTGCAACTCCTCTATCAGATCCACCACCCGGGTATTCCTCAGGTCGGGACAGTTCTCCTTGAAGGTTAGCCCCATCACCAGCACCTTTGAGTCCACCACATGAATCCTCTGTCGTGTCATCAGCTTGGTGACCTGCTCCGCAACATAGCGCCCCATCCCATCATTCAGCCTTCTACCCGCCAAAATCATCTCCGGGTGGTAACCGACCTCAGTGGCCTTATGGGTAAGGTAGTAGGGGTCAACTCCGATACAGTGCCCTCCCACCAAACCGGGACGAAAAGGGAGAAAGTTCCATTTTGTCCCCGCAGCCTTCAAAACCTCTTCGGTATCAATATTGAGCTTATTAAATATGAGTGCCAACTCATTAATCAATGCAATATTGACATCACGCTGGGTATTCTCAATCACTTTTGCCGCTTCAGCCACCTTGATACTGCTTGCTCTGTGGGTGCCTGCGGTAATAATCTGGCGGTAGAGCTCATCCACCCTTTTGGCTGTTTCCGGGGTAGAGCCCGAGGTCACTTTTTTTATGGTGGTCACCCGATGCTCTTTATCTCCCGGATTGATGCGCTCCGGGCT
>JABHIC010000146.1 GCA_018671205.1 Gammaproteobacteria bacterium | reverse complement strand
TCCTCCATCCAGGCATAGGAGGATTCTGCCCCCGGCTGGTTAAAGAGTACCATCAATACCACCCATTTGAGCTGCTCCTCATCAAACTCCTCAGCCCCCAGCGCCATCACTCGATCAATCACCGCCTCGCGTGCCTCACAGTTGAGCACCCCCAGCTGCTCCAGATAAAGCAGTAACCCCTGCCCCTCTCGACTGATCAACGCGGACTCTACCGGAGTGTAGATGCGGAAAGAGCCCAGCACCTGACCACGCTCTACTACTCGCCCCCCTTCTAACCCGGCAAGGGCCTCCAGCCAGACAAAGGCGTGCTCAATCTGCTGCTCGGTAAAACCGGCATGCAGCAGTTCATCCCGTACCTCAGAGGGTGCCGTATGCGCCTCCAGTGGGTCATTATTATAATTTTCAAAAAGATACATTAATACTTCAAGCATATTTTATTCACTTCTGCAGGCGTTGCACTCTACCACCTGGCAGAGAGGCAACCAAACCCTGAATTTCGAGGCGCATTATGATCGAGGAAACGGCCTCTGTCGTCAATCCTGAAAATTCTACCACCTGATCCACCAGAACCACCTCATAGCCGATTACCGCCAAAACCTTATCCATTGTCGGGTCCCCTGTCCCCACCCCGGCTTTTTCAGGGCCTTCCTCCTCTCCCGGCTCATCCGGCCCACTATCCAACTGAGCGGCCAGCAGATGCAGCATCCCGCCCAACTCCTCGACCACATCCTCTGTGGTCTCCACCAATTTTGCCCCCTGGCGAATCAACAAATGGTTGCCGCGAGAGAGCGGATTGTGGATAGAGCCGGGTATAGCAAAGACCTCACGCCCCTGCTCCATCGCCATCCGTGCGGTAATCAATGAGCCACTTTTGCGTGCTGACTGTACCACCAGCGTCCCCAGTGCCAAACCACTAATGACCCGGTTTCTACGGGGAAAGTTTTCTGGTCGCGGCTCCGTGCCAATCGCAAACTCCGAAATAATGGCACCATTGCAGGCGATCTCATGAGCCAGATCCCGATTTCTCGCCGGATAGACCCGGTCTAGTCCGGTTCCGGTCACCGCAACCGTTTTTCCTGATTTCAGCGCCCCTTTATGAGCCTCTGTATCAATCCCCAGCGCCATCCCACTGGTGATGGTCAATCCGGCACGGGCCAGCTGCCGGGCAAAATCATTCGCTGTCTCCCGCCCCAGCGTGTCGGGATTACGACTACCCACCATCGCCAACTGGGGCATGGAGAGAGCATCCACCTGACCGCGAAGATAGAGCAGCGGTGGTGGATCATCAATCTCTCTCAGTAGGGCAGGGTAGGCCTCATCACCCAGCGTCACAATATGGGCTCCCTCCTGCTCCAACCAGCGCAGATCGGCCTCAATTGAGCGACTCCGGGAGTCTGGCGAGGCCGACAGGAAATCGATCGCAGCCGTTTTGAATAGTCCACTCTGCCTCAATGAGGCACGGCTGCTATCCAACACGGTCTGAGGCGAACCAAAATGGTCCAGCACCCGGGCAAAAGTGACCGGCCCCACACTTGGCGTATGGTGAAGTATCAACCAGGAGTCAATGCTATCCATAATCCTAGAATAATCTACGCTTCATTATCTGTTAAAGTAACCTTTACATTCACCCTTCCGACCGACCATTATGGCTGAAAAACTATGGCTTTGTTAGAAATCCTCAAACACCCCGACCCACGATTGCGCAAAAAAAGTGTTGCCGTCGAGAAGATAACCCCGCTAATCCAACGTGTTGTGGATGATATGTTTGAGACCATGTACGCCGCTCCGGGGGTTGGACTGGCATCCATCCAGGTGGATGAACCCTACAGTATTGTGGTCATCGATGTCTCTGAGGAGAAGGATCAACCGCTCTGCCTGATTAACCCCAAAATCACCCAAAGTGATGGCGAGATGGAGGAGGAGGAGGGGTGTCTCTCTGTGCCTGGCATTTTTGAAAATGTCACTCGTGCAGAACAGATCACTGTTGATGCACTGGACAGAAAGGGTGACCCTCTCCAGATAAGGGCTGAGGGGCTACTGGCGGTCTGCATCCAGCATGAGCTGGAGCATCTGCAGGGAATGCTGTTTGTCGATAAACTCTCCCGACTGAAGCAGCAGAGAATTCGCAAGCGACTGGAAAAACAGGCGAAGGAGACCTTATAGTGCGTATTCTGTTCGCCGGCACCCCAGACTTCTCTGTGGCAGCGCTTGAGGCACTGCTCAACTCCCCCCATCAGGTTATCGGGGTCTATACCCAGCCAGATCGTCCGGCAGGTCGGGGGCGTAAGCTGAGTTCCAGCCCAGTCAAGGTGCGCGCCGAGGCCGCTGGCATTCCTATCTACCAGCCCACTACGTTACGGGACGGAGAGAGGCAACAGCAGTTGGCTGCCCTCGGTGCAGAGCTGATGGTCGTC
>JABHIC010000145.1 GCA_018671205.1 Gammaproteobacteria bacterium | reverse complement strand
CTCTCTTCCGAGCGCGATGAGCTGATCTCAAAATGGCATCAGGAGTACTCCCCTACTGAGGTGCCGACCACTCCTCAACCTATAGAAGAGCCGGTGGAGGCGTTGCTGGAAGAGTTGGCGACTGAACTCACCCCCGACGAGCGACTTGGTACAGATGAGACTGTGGTTGAGCCGACTCAACAGAGTGGCGAGGTAGCCCAGGAACAGGAGCTTGAGCCCCACCAGGAGCCCGATCAAGAACCCCACCAAGAAGCCTCCAGAGATCAGCAGATCGATGCTCTAAACTCGTTGAGCCTCGGACATGGTCTATCTCTGAATACGCTGCTCAAACAGCTCTCCGGTGCTACAACAAAAGAGCGAGAGCCACTCCTGAATCAGCTGCTCTCTGCACGCAGTGATCTGCCCGAGGAGTATGCCCCCTATCATGGACATCTTCGTGGATGTGGCGCGGATCTACTCATTGAGTCACTGCTGCGTATTCAGTTACAGAGCCGGGTATGCCATCTCTACCGAGAGTACCGCCATCTCCGGAGTTATGAGCACATTGAACAGCAGATTTTTAGCCAGCTGGAGAGTGAATTTGGCGCAGTAGTCATCCGCAACCATCGCACAGCAATCATGACTCATATTGAGTGGAGCAGCAGTGAAGAGGCTCCCTGTGCCGCTGCTATACTCCGTAGCGGCTCATAAGGGCACCTCTAAAAATGCACTTTTTCAGTGATTGCTGCGTCAGCTCCGTACTCGAGTCCTCATGTACCCGCATGTACACTGCGGCTCTCCGTGCGGTGCTTTCTTGCACTCACAGAAAAATTACTATTTTTAGAGGTGCCCATAAGTGTGACCCCTCCAGGAATAGAAAAGAGACGGCTTCTATTCCCGGAGAGCCAGCTAGATAGAACCACCATACCCGTCTGGGCGATTAACGCCTACTGAAGCTCGACGGTTGATGCTGCTTCTGAGTCCAGATAACACTGCCCGGAGAAGGTGGTCTCTTTCTCCTTATGTCCACGTATTCTCAGATAGGGGGAGGGGTCGTAGTGCATGCTACCGAGTACCTTACCAGTCTCTGCCTCAATCGAACTCGTCTCTGTCTTGACGATATCGCCCCCTAAAATTTTGCGATAGCGGTAGTTGGAGTGTGTTGGTGTGACCTCCCACTCCTCCACAATGCGATCACTGTTGTAGTAGGTCAGTGAGCTCACTGTACGTGTGCTCTGATCAGGCACATCTACCTTCACATTGTCGACATGGGTAACCTCATTGGTTCGGGTATTGATCTCATCCATCGAACAGACCAGATTGGTGGTTTCAGCCTGTGAGGCGAACGCCAGTGTCATCAACAGTAGTCCTGCGCTTTTTCTCATTTTCATTTTCCTTTGGTGGTATTGTTATTGTGTTATTGAGAATAGAGTATTTTGAATCACTTTGTCCAGTAGTCTGCACGCTCTGGTAACACCCAGCGTACCCCCCCTCTCGGATTCTCCACATCCCCCTGGTAACGGGGAATCAGATGGATATGGAGATGTGGGATCGACTGTCCGGCAGATATCCCGTCATTGATGCCAATCGTGTAGCTATCGGGGTGAAACTCCTCATCCAGCAACTGCTTTGCTCGCTGTAGGGCTGCCGAAAGCGCCGCATGCTCCTCAATCGTCAGAGCAAAGTAGCTGGCCACATGACGTTTAGGAATAATCAGCGAGTGTCCAGGCGAGACCTCAAACCCATCCCGAATGGTGCGGGTGAGTTCACACTCGTCCAGAATCCGCTCGCCGGGTAGTCTGCATAGAAAACAGTCAGCTTGGTTGCTCATCGTAGAGAGAGGATAACACACTCATTCAGTCGGGCAACAGCCATCGATGCGGAACCACAAGCAGATCTTCCGCCTCATCCACATCCCTGAGTGGTGCCAATTCCGCCCAGGAGACCCCCTCCCGCTGCAATATTCCCCGACTTTCTCTCATGACACTCTGGCTCCCCCAGGAGACCCCCTGAAAAACCTCCGCCACCAGACAACGCATCGCAATTAACACATACCCTCCGTCCAGAGCAGGCACAAACACCACATCATGCTGATCCAGTGCGGCCTCGGCCTCTATCATGGCCTCCTGCCCCAGTTGTGGAGAGTCTGTCCCGGTTAAGATAACTTTCTGGTGTGCCGCCAACCCCTCTGCCATTGCCGATGACATCCGCTCTCCCAACCCCTCCCCCTGCTGCTGCCGCAGGCTGACCCCATACTGCTGTCGCAGCTGCTGAAACGTGGGGTGGTCACAATCCGGCGTACAGTAGAGGGTGACCTCTCCAAGCCGGGAGGCGACCGCCTCGATCACCTTCTCTTGTGTCATTCTCTGCTGCAATCGAGCCGCCCGCTCTGCACCCAGTGCCGGAATCAATCGGCTCTTGGTCTGACCGGGAATGGGCGCCTTGGTAAAGATATAGAGTACGGTATTGAGCACCTTTTTATCCTTTATAGGCGACGCTTAAGGGCACCTCTAAAAATGCACTTTTTCAGTGATTGCTGCGTCAGCTCCGTACTCGAGTCCTCATGTACTCGCATGTACACTGCGGCTCTCCGTGCGGTGCTTTCTTGCACTCACAGAAAAATTACTATTTT
>JABHIC010000144.1 GCA_018671205.1 Gammaproteobacteria bacterium | reverse complement strand
GCTCACCCCTCGGTTGAGCGGGTGGTGCTGATCTCGCACTTCGCTAATGCGGATCAGACGGACCACACACTGAACCAGCAGCAGCAGCACTGCTTTGAGCGCTGTTGCAGCGGAGGTGGGGCGGCAGAGGTGCCGCGTAGCCTCGCCAACTCTGCGGCCCTGTTAGGAATTAAGAGCAGCCACTACCAGTGGGTACGTCCCGGTATTATGCTCTATGGCGGCTCACCGTTTACCGCGCGTAGTGCGGCATCCCTTAATCTGCGTCCGGCGATGACCCTGCAGGCCCCGTTGATTGCTGTGAAGCAGCTAAAGGCGGGAGAGCGTGTGGGGTATGGATCAACCTGGAGCCCAACCAGAGAGAGCCGCTTGGGGGTCGTGGCGATTGGTTACGGTCACGGCTATCCGCGCCAGCTCCCGACGGGTACCCCACTGCTGTTGCGGGGGCAACGGGTGCCCCTTGTGGGGCGGGTCTCTATGGATATGGTGACCGTGGATATTACAGACATAGAGGCGGCGGCGGTCGGTGACCCGGTTACGCTCTGGGGGGAGGGGCTCCCCGCTGACGAGATTGCCCAGCAGGCAGGCACCCTCTGCTATGAGCTCTTCTGCCAATTGAGCTCACGGGTCGAGCGGGAGATGAGGTAACAGCGATGGCCAGAAATAAGAGTGAATATGTCTGTAGTGAGTGTGGTGAGGTCTCCCCCAAATGGGCGGGGCAGTGTGGTAGCTGCAAGGGGTGGAACTGTCTGACTGAGGTGCTGGCTGCACCACAGCCAAAAGGAGGGGGGGGCAGTAGCCGTTTTGCCGGTTATGCGGGGGAGAAAGTAAAGGTAGTCAAACTGGGAGAGGTGGAGGTGAGCACCGAGATGCAGAGCTCCACCGGCATCAGTGAGATGGATCGGGTGCTGGGAGGGGGGCTGGTGCAGGGGTCGGTGGTACTGATTGGGGGCGATCCGGGGATTGGTAAGTCTACTCTGCTGCTTCAGGTGATGGTGAAGCTGGCCGCAGAGATGTCGGTACTGTATGTCAGTGGTGAAGAGTCCGCACGACAGATCTCGCTGCGTGCGCGGCGGCTGGAGGTCGCCCCCTCACGCCTGAATCTGTTGACAGAGACTCAGGCAGAGCAGATTCTGGCTACCGCCCAGACCCTCAAGCCGCGTGTGTTGGTGATCGACTCCATCCAGACCATCTACACCGAGGAGCTACAGGCGGCTCCCGGCTCGGTGTCACAGGTGCGCGAGAGTAGCGCTCGTCTGGTCCGCTACGCTAAACAGACGGGCACCGCGATCTTTCTGGTGGGGCACGTTACCAAAGAGGGAAATCTGGCGGGGCCTCGTGTGCTAGAGCATATGGTCGATACGGTGCTCTACTTTGAGGGGGAGAGCGGTAGCCGCTACCGGGTGATTCGCTCGATCAAAAATCGTTTTGGGGCAGTCAATGAGCTGGGGGTCTTTGCGATGACCGAACTGGGGCTGAAAGAGGTCACCAACCCCTCCGCTATCTTTCTCTCCCGCCATGAGAGCCCGGTAGCGGGAACCATCACCCTGGTGACCCGTGAGGGGAGTCGTCCACTGCTGGTAGAGTTGCAGGCGCTGGTGGATGAGAGTCACCTCTCTAATCCGCGTCGGGTCACCATCGGGCTGGAGCAGAACCGTCTCGCTATGCTGCTGGCGGTACTTCACCGTCATGGTGGGGTAGCGAGCTATGATCAGGATGTCTTTATCAACGTAGTGGGTGGGGTGCGGGTGATGGAGCCTGCTGCCGATCTGGCGGTGATCCTCTCTATCCTCTCCAGCCTGCGTAACCGTCCGATTGCGGAGGGAACCGTTGTCTTTGGGGAGGTGGGTTTAGTGGGGGAGGTGCGGCCCATACCGGGGGGGGAGGAGCGGCTGCGTGAGGCGGCAAAACATGGTTTTACTCGTGCCATTATTCCCAAGGCTAACCGTCCCAGAAAGGCGATTGAGGGGATAGAGGTGATGGCCATATCCAGGCTCTCAGAGGCGCTTTCTGTTCTTTAAGTATGTTATTTAATTGATTGTTTTGTAGGGATTAAATTAAGATACCGTAGTGATGAACTCAACAACAAAACGACTGCCAAAATAGCCCAGGAAGAGGGCACCAAAGCCACTTAATGTCCAGCGAATGGCGGTACGCCCCCGCCAGCCGTGGCGGTGGCGACCCCATAGTAGGGTGGCAAAGACCAGCCAGGAGATGACGGAGAGCAGAGCGGTGTGTGCCCGCTGTTGTTCAATCAGGTTTTCAATCAGTGGGTAGGCGCTGAAGATCGCCAGCGTTAGCATCAGTAGCCCCGCGCGAATCAGCTGGAACATCAGGTGCTCCATCTCCACCATTGGGGGGAGCGCACGCATAAAGCCTCCGGGTTGTTTGTTACGTAGATGCCGCTCCTGGGAGGCGAGTAAAATAGCCTGGATGGCCGCTACGGTAAGCAGGCTGTAGGCGAGCATAGAGAGCAGAATATGGGTATCCAGTGATGAGGATGCACTGCGCTGGATAGCCTCTGGATTAAGGATTTGTAGCGCCACCATCAGGGCGGCTACCGGAAAGATCACAACTCCCAGGTTTCCGACCGGACGCATCAGCCAGGCCAGTTCAAGCAGAAGAATTAGCATCCAGCTGGTGATCGAGAGGGCATGGAAAAAGCTGAGGCTGATCCACTGCTCCAGAACCAGTACCACAAGTACATGGCTGTGAAAGAGCAGGCCGACGATACCCAGTAGTTTCATCCCGTTACGGGGGTGGTCTGTGCAGGAGACTCCATTGAGCAGCAGTCGCCCTAAACCAGCCGCTGCAGCCAGGTAACAGAGGACAGCTATTCCTCCTGAAACTAGAAAACTCATCATGACTCCTTTCAATTCGAACGAAGCCCTCTTCCTTCCGGCTTTTTTAGGGGAAGGGGCAGAAAGCAGGGCCAAAAAATCAGAACAGTTGCGATCAGCGTAGATGATGTCATAACAAAGGCGGCTCGTCAGTATAATTAGGGATATAATCTGACCCTCTTAACGTATGTAACTCTGGAACCGTGCCGTCATGTTTGAAAATCTTACCGATCGTCTGAATAAAACCCTGAAAAATCTCAGAGGCCAGGGGCGTCTGACTGAAGAGAACATCAGTCAGGCGTTACGCGAAGTGCGGATGGCGCTGCTGGAGGCGGATGTGGCACTGGCGGTGGTCAAGGCATTTATTGCCCGGGTGAAAGAGCGGGCGGTGGGTCAGGAGGTCTCTACCAGCCTCACTCCGGGACAGGCACTGATTAAGATTGTTGAGGCAGAGCTGGTTGCATTGATGGGGGAGGCCAATGAGTCCCTTGATCTGCGTGCCCAGCCCCCCGCTGTGATCCTGATGGCGGGGCTGCAGGGGGCGGGTAAAACCACCAGTGTTGGTAAGCTCTCCCGTTTTCTGCAAGAGCGTCAAGCCAAAAAAGTGATGGTGGTCAGTGCGGATATCTATCGTCCGGCGGCGATTCAGCAGCTTCAATTGCTGGCGGATGAGGTGGGGGCCAGCTTCTTCCCCAGTGATGCCAGCCAGAAGCCGGTCGAGATTGCTCGGGCTGCACTCGACCAGGCCAAGCGTCAGTTCTTTGATGTACTGCTTGTGGATACTGCCGGTCGACTCCATGTTGATGACGAGATGATGGGAGAAATTCGTCAGCTTCACGCTGTGCTCAACCCGGTTGAGACCCTGTTTGTGGTGGATAGTATGACGGGGCAGGATGCGGCGATTGCCGCCAAGGCTTTCGATCAGGCGCTACCTCTGACGGGTGTGGTGCTGACCAAGGCTGATGGTGATGCACGTGGTGGAGCGGCTCTCTCGGTGCGCCATGTTACGGGCAAGCCGATTAAATTTCTCGGTATGGGAGAGAAACTTGATGCGCTGGAGCCCTTCCATCCTGAGCGTGTCGCCTCCCGTATCCTCGGTATGGGTGATACGCTCACGCTGATTGAGGAGCTGGAGCGCAAGGTTGATAAAAAGAAGGCAGACAGACTGGCGCAAAAGGTGCGTCGGGGAAAAGGGTTTGATCTGGCGGATTTTCGTGACCAGCTTCAGCAGATGCAGGGGATGGGAGGGGTCGCCTCACTACTGGATAAGCTGCCTGGAATGGCAAATGTGCCGGATAAGGTGAAGAACCAGGTCAATGATCGGGAATTTGTGCGTATGGAGGCAATGATCAATTCGATGACTCCAAAAGAGCGGCGCCACCCCGATCTGATCAAGGGGTCAAGAAAACGGAGAATTACCCTGGGCTCAGGAACAACGGTTCAGGATCTCAATAAGCTGTTGAAGCAGTTTAAGCAGATGCAGAAGATGATGAAGAAGATGAAGGGGGGGAAGATGGCAAAAATGATGCAGGGGATGGGCGGTATGCCGGGAATGGGCGGGGGGGGGATGGCCAGAGGGAAACGCCCTTTCTAGAAGAAGAATCCGTAAATTGTTCAGTAAATCTCCACATTTTAGATTCGGTTGCAGTATAATCTGCCGCGAATTATAGATCGGCTCCTGTCCCACTGGTTGGCGCCGGTTTTTTTATCCCCAAAAATTTTGAGTAATTGAGAAGAAAAAAATGGTAGTTATTCGTCTTGCCCGTGGTGGCGCAAAAAAGCGTCCTTTTTACCGGATTGTTGCAACTGACAAGAGAAACAGTCGCGATGGTCGTTTTCTTGAGAAGCTGGGTTACTTTAACCCCATTGCCTCTGGTAATGAGAAGCGTCTGGAGATGAATGTTGAGCGTGTAGAGTATTGGATCTCTAACGGGGCTCAACTCTCTAACCGTGTAGCGGGGCTGGTCAAAGAGCAGAGCAAGAGTACGCCTGCTGCCTAAGAACCCTCCCTGAAGTGGAGGTGCCCTCTGATGACTATGAAGTCCACTGATTCCCCCGTTCTATTGGGTCGAGTGAGTGGGCTTTTTGGTGTGCGTGGTTGGGTGAGAATTTACTCCTACACCAGCCCCCGGGAGAATATTCTCGCTTATCCGAGCTGGCGTTTGCATCAGAACGGGGGCGAGCAAGCGTATACGGTCAGTCAGGGGCATCGTCAGGGTAAGGGGGTGGTGGCTCAACTTGAGGGGATCAGTGATCGTACTACGGCAGAGTCATTGCTGGGGGCAGAGATCTTCGTGGCGCGTGATGCGCTGCAACCCCCGGCGCTGAATGAGTACTACTGGTCTGATCTGGTCGGCTGTCAGGTGGTGAACCTTCAGCAGGAAGCGCTTGGAGAGGTGGCGAATCTGATGGAGACCGGAGCCAATGATGTGCTGATTGTTAAGGCTGAGAGGGAGGAGCGGTTAATCCCTTTTGTCGACCCCTGGGTTCAGGAGGTAGAGCTGGATAAACGGTTGATCAGAGTGGATTGGCCGTCCGATTTTTAATGATTCCCCTCCCCTGAGTCTTGTTATGCGCATTGATCTGATCTCTATTTTTCCTGATATGGTACAGGCGATCACCGATTTTGGTGTGACCGGACGTGCGGTAGAGCGGGGGCTGGTGGAGCTTCAGGGGTGGAACCCAAGAGACTATACCGAGGATCGACACCGTACAGTGGATGATCGCCCCTATGGTGGGGGGCCGGGTATGGTGATGCTCTATGCCCCGCTGAAGCGCACGATTCAACAGGTACGTGAACAACAGCAGCAGCAGAAAATCTCTCCCCATCTGATCTATCTCTCGCCCCAGGGGGCTCCATTGACTCAGCAGCGGGTCAGGGAGCTGAGCGCGATGGAGGGGCTGATTCTCCTAGCAGGTCGTTATGAGGGGGTGGATGAACGACTGATTGAGTCCGAAGTGGATGAGGAGATCTCTATTGGGGACTATGTGGTTAGTGGAGGAGAGCTGCCCGCGATGGTGTTGATGGATGCGGTGATTCGTCTGCTACCGGGGGCGCTGGGGCATGCGGACTCTGCGGCAGAGGACTCCTTTTCAGAGGGGTTGCTGGACTGTCCCCACTATAGCCGCCCTGAGGTGGTGGATGGGCTGGGGGTTCCAGAGGTACTGCTGAGTGGCAACCACCGTTTGATTGCCGACTGGCGCAAGCGGCAGGGGCAGAGCCGTACCCGGAGCCGTCGTCCGGATCTGATCCCGGATGGGGTTCTGGACGAAAGCGTAAAATAATCAAAATTTAAGGGTGAAATAATCTCAGAAAATCGTATAATACGCGCCTTCAAAACTATTGCCGCTGAGGCAATAGGATGGCCTGTCAGTAGAGTAACAGAAAGGTAACGGACTAGAGCAATGAGCAATATTATTCAAGCATTGGAAGCAGAGCAGATGGAGCGTGATATCCCTGAGTTTAATCCAGGAGATACCGTAGTTGTTCAGGTAAAGGTAAAAGAGGGTACTCGTGAGCGTCTACAGGCTTTTGAGGGGCTCTGTATCGCGAAGAAGAACCGGGGGCTCAACTCCTCATTCACACTGCGCAAGATCTCTTATGGCGAGGGTGTGGAGCGTGTATTCCAGACCTACAGCACAATGGTTGATAGTATTACGGTGAAGCGCAAGGGGGTGGTGCGTCGTGCCAAACTCTACTATATGCGTGGACGTACCGGTAAGGCTGCACGAATCAGAGAGAAAATATAACGCCCTCTATTGCGACGATTCGCAGGGCAATTTTGAAGAGGCGAACCCGTTCATGGTTCGCCTTTTCTGTTTAAGCGTCTCATAAGTTTTTTCGTAACCTCTCCAGCACAGGCTACAAAACATCCCGGACTATCAATGACCCCGGAACCGTTATGAAGGGTGCCTCTAAATAGATGGACGAGTCAACAGATCGGCAGATTGAGGGTTTTCTGGATACACTCTGGGTGGAGCGGGGGCTGAGCGACCACACCCTCTCTGCGTACCGTAGTGACCTTAGACTGCTGGCGCATTGGCTACAGGAGCATCAGCTTCCCCCGCTAGAAAAGGCGGAAGAGTTCCAGCTGCAGCGCTATCTGGCCTACCTCAATCAGCAGAAAAAGTGTCAGGCCAGAACCATTGCGCGAGTTTTGAGTTCCCTGCGTCGCTTCTATCGCTACCTGCTTCATCAGGGGATACGAGAGGATGATCCCAGTGCGCGGATTAGCTCACCCAAGCTGGGGCGTCCACTGCCTAAGAGCCTGAGTGAACAGGAGGTAGAGGCGCTACTGGAGGCTCCTGCCGTTGAGACCCCGCTAGGGTTGAGGGATCGGGCCATGATCGAGCTGATGTATGGAGGGGGGCTTCGGGTCTCTGAGCTGGTGGGGTTGAGGCTGGATGGGCTCAATTTGAGACAAGGGATTGTGAGAATTATGGGTAAAGGGAGTAAAGAGCGTCTGGTACCACTGGGGGAGGTGGCACTGGAGTGGGTCGATCAGTATATGGAAAATAGTCGTCCCGAGTTGATGCGGGGACGAATCTCGGATACCCTCTTTGTTACCGCAAGAGGGGGAGGAATGACACGACAGGCATTCTGGATACGGCTAAAAAAATATGGTCAGCAGATGGGGGCTGTCACCCCGTTTTCACCCCACACACTGCGTCATGCCTTTGCCACTCACCTGCTCAACCACGGTGCAGATCTGCGTTCTGTGCAGATGTTGCTGGGCCATAGTGACCTCTCAACTACCCAGATCTACACCTATGTGGCTCAGGAAAGAATGAAGAATATACATAAAGAACATCACCCAAGAGGATAAAAAATAATGAAAAAAGTAGTAAATAGGTTCGGAAATAAAGCTAGTGGCATGCTGCTGGGGTCACTGTTGGGCGCTCTGTTGAGTGTCACTGCGGGGGTTCATGCGGCCGATGAGATTCCCCAGGCAGTGAGCGATCAACTACAACAAATGGTCCCTGGCAACACTCCGAGTGAGGTGAGTCTCACCCCTATTCCCGATCTCTATCTGGTCCGTTTTGGAACCACCGTTCTCTATCTCTCCGCCGATGGGAAGTACCTGTTTGATGGTCAGATGCTGGATCTTGAGGCACGTAAAAACCTCACCAATGAGGCTATTTCCAAGGCACGGGTTGATATACTGGAGGGGATGGATGAGTCGGCTATGGTGCTCTTTACCCCCTCAGAGACGAAAAGAACCCTCACCATATTCTCTGATATTGATTGCCCCTACTGTGTCCGTCTCCATGCAGAGCGTGAGACTCTGTTGAGTGCCGGGGTCAAACTGCGTTATATTCTCTACCCCCGTACCGGGATCAACTCACCCTCCTATCATAAGGCGGTGAGTGTCTGGTGTGCAGAGGATCGTGCTGCCGCGATGACCCAGGCCAAAGCCGGCATGCCCCCGGAAGATAAAGTTTGTGAAAACCCGATTGCCTCACAAATGGAGCTGGCCAGTGCCTTCGGGTTGAAGGGGACGCCCCATATCGTGATTGATGATGGAGATGTGATCGGGGGCTATATGCCGGCGAAGAAACTTCTTCAGAAGCTGGGGCTATAAGACGCCACTGCTTTGCTTTTAGGGTACCTCTAAAGTGTATTAGTTAGAGGTGCCCTTTTTTAGAGGAGCCCTTAATGAGGCTCTCCTGTTTGACCTATTTGAGTAGCTCTTTCAGCTGGTAGAGTGTCTCCAGCGCCTCGAGTGGACTCATCTGGTCGGGATCAATCTTCTGCAGTGCGCTCTCAGCCGCTGAGTGGCTGAACAGGGAAAGCTGTTGCGTCGGTTCCATTGAGCGGGCTGCTGAGGCGACCGCTGTTGTCACGGTAGCCACCTCTGTCTGCTCCTGCTCCAGTGCCACCAGCTTCTGTTGTGCCTGCTGGATTACCGCCCTGGGTATTCCCGCCAGGCTGGCCACTTGCAAACCATAACTCTGGTTTGCAGGGCCGGGGCGTAGCGCGTGGAGAAAAATAATTCCCTCACCATGTTCTGCGGCATCGAGGTGGACATTCTTCACCTCAGGAATCTGCTCCGGCATTGCCGTCAACTCAAAGTAGTGGGTGGCAAACAGGGTGAGAGCCCCCTGTTCCCGAAGTAGATGCTCTGCACAGGCCCCTGCCAGTGAGAGGCCATCGTAGGTGCTGGTGCCACGTCCGATCTCATCCATCAGCACCAGACTGCGGTAACTGGCATTGTGAAGGATATTGGCGGTCTCGGTCATCTCCACCATAAAGGTGGAGCGTCCACCCGCTAGGTCATCGGAGGCTCCAATACGGGTGAAGATGCGGTCTACCATACCGATTTTGGCATGGCTTGCGGGGACAAAGCTGCCAATGTGGGCGAGCAACACAATCAGTGCATTTTGTCGCATAAAGGTGCTCTTGCCACCCATGTTAGGGCCGGTGATGATCCACATTCGGGTGGATTCATCCAGGGTGAGGTCGTTGGCAACAAAGGGGTGTTCGGCCACCTGTTCCACCACCGGATGTCGTCCGGCTGAGATCTCCAGGCAGCTCTCCTCGACCAGAGTGGGACGCACCCAGTCAAGCTGTTCGGCCCGCTCCGCCAGATTGGTGAGTACATCCAGCTCTGCGATCCCGTCAGCGCACTGTTGCAGGGGGGAGAGGGTCTCGATCAATTGCTGGATCAACGCCTCATACAGCCCCTTCTCCCGACTCAGTGCACGCTCATTGGCAGAGAGTACCTTGTCCTCAAATTTTTTCAGCTCCGGGGTGATAAAACGCTCTGCCGCCTTTAGGGTCTGGCGGCGTACATACTCGCTGGGGATCTCCCCGTGCTGTGCTTTGCCAATCTCGATGTAGTAGCCATGTACCCGGTTGTAGCCCACTTTCAGGGTGGCGATTCCGGTACGCTCCCGTTCACGCTTCTCCAGCTTTTGGAGCAACTCTCCGGCATTCTCACGAATAGAGCGCAGCTCATCCAGTTCGGCATCGTAGCCGCTGGCGATTACTCCGCCATCACGGATGATCATCGGTGGGTTTTCAATTACCGCCTGAGTCAACAGTGATTCGGTCTGTGGGAAGGTGGAGATCTTTTGGGCCAGTGGGGCGAGTGATTGGGTCTGATCCTCACTTAGCTGCTGTTGTAGTGCTGGCAGGGTGGTGAGTGAGTCACGCAGCCGTGCCAGATCGCGGGGGCGGGCGCTCTTTAGTGCAATGCGCGAGAGGATACGCTCCATGTCACCGATGGTACGCAGTAGGGGTTGCAGGGTGTCATGCAGCCGCTGCTCCCGAATGGAGTCGATGGAGAATAGGCGCTGCTCCAGCGTGGTGCGGTTACGAATCGGATTGCCGAGCCAGCGCCGCAGCATTCGCCCCCCCATCGCGGTGCAGGTGTGATCCATTACCGCTGCCAGGGTGTGTGACTCTCCACCAGAGAGGTTGGAGATGATCTCCAGGTTGCGCCGACTGGCGGCGTCGATGGTGACATGCTCCTGCTGGTGGATGATCTGAATGCTGTTGAGGTGGGGCAGGGAGGCCCGTTGGGTATGTTGCAGATATTGTAGCAGTGCCCCGGCGGCACCAAGCCCCAGGGTGACTCCATCACAACCGAAACCGGAAAGATCTTTTGTGCCGAATTGTCGTGCCAGCTCTCGCTCGGCCCCCTCCAGATCAAAGTTCCACTCTGGCTGGGGGCGCAGTCCGTTATACCCCTTCAGCGAGTCACGTAGCGGGGAGCTCTCACGAAAGAGGATCTCAGCGGGCTGTAACCGCTCCAGCTCGCCAAACAGAATCTGTAGATCATCGATCTCCATGAGTTGGAAGCGACCGGCCGCAAGAGAGAGCAGGGCAACGCCATAGTGGCTCTCCTGATCAAGAATAGCGACCAGCAGGCTTTCACTGCGATCCTCCATCAGTGCCTCATCGGTGAGGGTGCCGGGGGTGATGATACGTGCCACCTGACGCTCTACCGGCCCCTTGCTGGTGGCGGGATCTCCCACCTGTTCACAGAGTGCGACAGACTCCCCCAGACGTACCAGTCGGGCGAGGTACTGCTCTGCTGCATGGTAGGGGACGCCCGCCATCGGGATTGGCTCTCCTCCCGATTTTCCTCGTGCCGTCAGGGTGATGTCGAGCAGCTCTGAGGCCCGTTTTGCATCCTCATAAAACAGCTCATAGAAATCGCCCATACGGTAGAAGAGCATCACCTTGGGGTGCTCCGCTTTGATCCGGAGATACTGCTGCATCACAGGGGTGTGTTGGGGCTTTGTGGGTTGGCTCATAAATCAGGGGGGAGGTTGTGGTATGGAGGGGGCTGGGATTCCAGAATTATAGTGGATCTGGGGTAGAAGCTCACTCCCCTCCCTGGGTAATCTGCGCATAGAGGCGGGGCAGCCGTAGGGGGAGCTCTTCGGGACGGCGAATCACAATATACCCCCCCGGCCCGAAAATATGGGGAAGGTAGCCGCCCCCCTCTTCATCAATGGTGACACAGAAGGGGTAGAGCCCCTCACGCCTCGCCTCAAAAATCGCCTCACGAGTATCCTCGATTCCGTAACGCCCCTCATATAGATCAAGATCATTCGGTTTTCCATCGGTCAGCAGGAGCAGAATACGGCGGTTTGCGGGCTGTCTGGAGAGCAGGGTGGTGGCGTGGCGAATGGCGGCTCCCATACGGGTGTAGTAGCCCGGTTTGATCGCCTCAATACGCCCCCGTGTGGTCTCATTGAATGGCTCTTCGAAGGTCTTGATCTGGTGAAAGCGTACATGGTCACGGCTGCGTGAGGAGAAACCATAGAGGGCGAAGCGATCCCCGGTATGAGAGAGGGCATCGGAGAAAAGGTGGAGACTCTGCCGTATCACATCGATCACTCGTGAATGGTTGTTGACCCAGCTATCGGTGGAGAGGGAGAGATCGGCCAGTAGCAGGGTGGCGAGATCGCGGTTACCACTGCGAAAATCCCGGTAGAGCGCCGGTTCGGCCCCCTGTCGTTGCCCCCGTTGATCGGCACTGAATTCGATAAAGGCCTCCAGATCT
>JABHIC010000143.1 GCA_018671205.1 Gammaproteobacteria bacterium | reverse complement strand
TAGCTGGGCTTGTCATCATCCAGGCTGTTCATGATTTTCTTCAGAGCGTTGCCATCAAACAGTGTTTCCGGGATTAGCCCTTTCTCCTTGAGAAACCAGCAGAAGATCAATCTCGTCAATAGACGGATAAGCCCGGTGGCTCGCAGTTTTTCGTAGTAGTCAGCCTCCTCTACCTTGTTCAACTTAAGCGGCTTCATATCATCCGGAAAACGGACCTGTGGCAACGCCCAGAAGTACCAGTTGGATAGCTCTTTGTAGAATCGTTTATTGAGCAGCTCGACATTGAAGATCTCCTCCCAGGCTGCATGGAGGCTATCAAAACTATCGATGGGGTTGCGCTCCATCAATGTATGGAGTGCAAACGAGGAGAGGATATCAAGGTGCCCCCGATGTGGTTCGGTGAGTGAGATATCGCGGATGATGGTCACCTTGCCCAGCACATCTTTCTCGCTATCCCGCTTATTCATGCGCCGGTTGATTACGGCAATGGAGAGCAATGCCCCGTGTTTGATCAGTACCATCACCGGCATCGGGAAGACTCGATTCAGTTGGCGAGCAATGGGGGTCAACTTACCACGAGGGTACCCCTTCTCTTGCAGTTCAATTGCAAAGAAGAGGTAGGATTGCATCAAACTGGCGTTGAGGTCGTTATTGGCAAACAGACTATTCTCTCTGGATAGCTCCTCATCGGTTAACTGGAAGAGGATATCTGCACTCTTCCAGTCACTGAAGAGCGCCCTTCCCAAATCAAAGAGAGCGTCCGGATTGTACTCCTGAATCATCTCCAGAAAAGCATCAGGGCTGGCACCAGGCACAGGACTGATTTTGTCACTCTGGTAGCCCAGTTCACCAAACAGGTTGATGGTTCCTGTTCTGAGGTCAGATGCCGGGAGCTGTTGCAATTTGTTGCGGATTGCTGTTTTCAGGTCATGGTTTGGCATGAGTTAGCTCTCCTCCTTGATCACCAGCCATGTAATCAGCTCAAAGTCGGCACTATCGGTAACCCTCTTCTGGTTGTCGATCATTTTTCCGCCACGGCCAGTAAAGAGATTGGCGGTGGCGCGGCGAGCAAACTGGGCCACAATTGCCTTGACTGCCTTCTCCAGAAGCTCATTATAGTGCTCCATCTGTTCTCCGTTGTGGGTCTCGTTATCAAATAGATCGCAGAG
Source organism: Gammaproteobacteria bacterium (assembly GCA_018671205.1). Classification (GTDB taxonomy): domain Bacteria; phylum Pseudomonadota; class Gammaproteobacteria; genus Thiopontia. The sequence continues at coordinate 2,563 of JABHIC010000143.1, read as the reverse complement.
TTGCTGATAAGGCTCCTCTTGCCCCTGACAGAGGGCGCGAAAGATCTCCAATATCTGCTTGGGGGCGGTGAAGTTGTAACGCACCTCACCATCATCGCGGATATAGATCAGGTAATAGGGCTGCAGTGGGTTAACGCTCTCGTTCTCTTTCACCTCCTTCTGCTGTCTCAGGCAATAAATTACACCGGGCTGAATGGTGGGATACTGCGGGTGTGGCGGAGTGACGGTATAGAGTCCAAAAGGTGCCTCCTGCAGCCTCTCCCGGTTGGTATCGATGTAGTTGGCCAGCTCCATACGGAAGTCATCAAGGGTGAACTCATTAAGAGAGACTGACTCATGAAAATCCTCCAGATCGAGCACCTCATCCTTGAGTCGTAACAGCTGTTTATCCCGGTAACGGAGGTCTTCGTGAACCAACTCCTCTAGCTCCTCGCTCTGTAATACATTGTCTGCTGCGGTTGCGGAGAGGTCAACCAGCGCCATCCTGGCCTCGACCCGGTTCTTGAGGTCGATATATTTGTTGAGGTCATCGGTTGGCCAGAAGTTAATCAGCTGAATCTTTTCATTAAGACTGCCGATTCGGTCAATACGCCCAAAACGCTGGATGATCCGTACCGGGTTCCAGTGGATGTCGTAGTTAACCAGCAGATCACAATCTTGAAGGTTCTGTCCCTCGGAGATGCAATCGGTAGCGATTAGCAGATCAATCTCTCCCTGCTGTGGCATCGTGCCGACCTTGCTCCTGTTCTTGGCACGTGGAGCAAAGTTGGTGAGGATCTGATTGAAGTCTGCCTTGCCAAAGGTGGTGCGGTTGGCTTTGGTGCCTCCTGAGATCAGTGCGCTCTCAATCTCCAGCTTCTCACTGGCCCATGGCTGCAAGTTTTCATAGAGATAGGCAGCGGTATCGGCAAAGGCACAGAAGACAACCACCTTGCGGTTCTCTTCATCGTTACGGTTGGTTGTGGGCTGCCTGACCTTATTCTCGATCAATTTGCGCAGATCAGCGAGTTTGGCATCCCGATCCGGGGTGACATCCTTTGCGCTGTTCTCCAGTATAGAGAGCTGCTCTTTATCTTTTTTTAGATCTCTCAGCCACGCCTCAACATCAAGATGACTCATCGGGATCTTCAGCTTTCCACCGACTTGAAATGCCTCGGCCAGCTCCTCATCCTCTTCTCCTGGGTCAAGAAATAGATCCTGTTGCACATCCTGTTTCTCACTGCTGCTATGTTGCCCGATAAAATCATGGATGCGCTGTTCCAAACTCTCAATCTTCTCGATAGTGCGTTCCATGGTGATATTGAAGGAGTGGACGGAACTCTCCAGCCGCTTGAGAAAGTTGACCTTCATCATCCCGATCAGGAAGTGCTCCCGATCAGACTGGGTGAAGTTCATCACCTTCTGCTCTTCGTAGAGATGCTCATACTCCGGCAGCATGTACTTTGAGGGATTGAAGAGAGAGAGCTGGTAGTTGGAGATCTCTTGGTTGAGTCGATCATAGGAGAGAAATCGCCCCTTGAGATCAATCTGTGAGAAGAGGGATTTTGGTTTGTTGCGAACCGGAAAGTGACCAATCTGCTGGAGTGAGTTGCTGTAGTAGCGTTGAATATGTTTGCGTGAACGGGCGATGGTCAACTCGTCCAGCAGAGTAAAGAAGCTGGCAGAGAGTTTGTCGACCAGTTCGCGGGTGTCTTTTTCACCCTGTTTTTTCGCCCACTCTGTGAAGGTACGCTGTGCAGCCGCCAAGGTCTCCTTGAGACTGAGAATGCCGAAACGTTCTGCAAATTCGGTATCAACCCCCTCGGTAACAAAGTAGATCTGGTTACGCAGATCCTTGAGATTGTTGTTGACTGGTGTAGCAGAGAGGAGCAGCACCTTGGTTTTGACCCCAGCCTGAACAATATCCTCCATCAACCGTTCATAGCGGCTCTTGCGGATTCGATTGCCCTCTTCATCCCGCTTGCCTTTGGTATTATTGCGAAAGTTGTGGGATTCATCAATCACAATGAGGTCGTAGTTGCCCCAGTTAAGGGTCTCCAGATCAACACCATCCACTTTACCGGTCTCACGAGAGAGGTCGGTGTGGGAGAGCACTGTGTAGGCAAAGCGATCCTTCAGGAACGGGTTGAGTTCACTGTTATTCTGCGCCAGATAGACGGTCCAGTTATCCCGCAGCTTTTTGGGGCAGAGCACCAGTACCCGATGGTTGCGCAGTTCGTAGTATTTGATCACCGCAAGAGCAGAGTAAGTCTTTCCCAACCCCACACTATCGGCAATGATGCAGCCGTTGTGGCTGTTGATCTTGTGGATCGCCCCCTTGACCCCATCCTTCTGGAAGTCAAAGAGGGTTTTCCAGATCTCGGTGTCAATGATTTCCGTCTTCTCAAATAGCTGCGAGTCATCCGCCTGATCAGAGAGAAAACGCTCAAAGACGTGGTAGAGCGTCTTGAAGTAGATGAACTCGGGCGGGTGGTTGACGTAGAGCTGAGAGAGGTAGTTGAGCACCTCTTCTTTTACATCCTCCACCACACTCTGGTCACTCCATACCTCATCAAACCATACT
>JABHIC010000142.1 GCA_018671205.1 Gammaproteobacteria bacterium | reverse complement strand
GTTGGGCATGGCTCACCACTCCCACGCTTACCCCACTGCGCCTCCCATCTCGAAAACCGGCAGAAATGAGGCAATCATCATGGCGGCGATGGCCAGCCCTATGATGACCGTCAGAATCGGGTTAATCAGCCCGGTCACTGTCTCAACCAGGTTCTCAAGCAGGCTCTCAAAATAGTCTGAGGCTGACATCAGCAGTGGCTCGATCTCACTGGACTCCTCGCCAGAGGCAATCATCTGTAGCACAATGCCTGAGAAAATATCGTGTTGCCGAAAAGAGTCCGCAATCCCCTCACCACGCTCAATATCCTCTGCAACCATGAACGAAACAGCCTCAATATAGCGGTTTCCGGATGAGGAGGAGGAGAGCCTGATCGCATTCAGTAGTGGAACCTCATTATTAAGCTGTACAGAGAATGTCCTTAAAAAACGGGACAGCGCCCCCATCCGCATCACTTTTCCAACGATGGGGATACTCAGTTTGTAATGGTCCCACAGGTAACGTCCCTCCCCGGTATTGATCCAGAAGAGAAAGACAGAGAGGAGAACCGCAAACCCGACCAAAAGGGTAAACCAGTTCTGTTGCCAGAAGAGTCCCGTGTCAAGCAGGAGCCGGGTGGCCACGGGTAGCTCCCTGCCAAAACTGGCAAACATACTCTCAAAGCGGGGCAAAATAGAGAAGACCATGCCGTTAAAAACCATAAAGAATGCAAGCAGCATAAACAGGGGATAGGAGAGTGCTGATTTCACCTTTCGGTGGGTCTCTTCGGTCCGCCGGAGATATTGCGCAAGTTGTACCAACGCATCACTCAACTTGCCTGAAACCATTCCTGAACGGACAACATTGACATAGATGTCGTTGAAAATCAGGGGGTGATCCGCCATTGCATCCCCCAGATCAACCCCATGTTTCACCTGATCACTCACATCATTGATCGCCTCACGCACTCTTTTATGCGGTGTCTCTTTGGCCAGATTATCCAGCACATCGACCAGCGGAAGGTGGCTACCCACCATAGCCGCAAACTGGTTAGTAAAAATCAGCAGATGGGAGAGTGTTGCCCCTGATGCCATCAACACTCTCCCAGTACACGAATAATTTCGGAGAAGGTGGTTACCTCCTCCTCCACCAGCCCCAAACCGTGGCGTATCAGTGTCGTCATCCCACTCTCTATGGCCATCGCCCGTAACGCATCCACATTGAAATCATCGGAGAGAATCAGACGCCTCGCCTCGTTGCTCATCTCAAACAGCTCAAAGGTGGCCTGCCGCCCCAAATATCCGCTATCTCTACAGTAACTGCAACCGCTACCCTGTGCGTAGCCCAGAGCAGGGTCAATCTCTATCTCCAGGGCGCTCAACCGCTCCAGGGAGATCCCCTCCCGCCTCAGTTGCTGCAACACCTCCGCTCCAGAGATCTCGGTTTTACAATGGGGGCAGATTTTGCGAACCAGCCGCTGGGCAATGGAGAGGGTCAGTGCGGAGCTGACCAGGAAGGGCTCTATCTTCATATCCAGCAGTCGGGTGACAACCCCCACGGCATCATTGGTGTGAATGGTCGAGAAGACGATATGTCCGGTCAATGAGGCCTGTACTGCCATCGCTGCGGTCTCCTGATCCCTGCACTCCCCAACCATCACAATATCGGGGTCTTGTCGCAGAATGGTTCTTAATCCGCTGGCAAAGTTGAGGCCAATTTTGTTATTCACCTGCATCTGATGGACACCATTCAGTCGATACTCGACCGGGTCTTCCACCGTCAGAACATTCTTTTTCTCTTTATCAATACTCCCCAGGCAGGAGTAGAGTGTCGTGGTCTTGCCCGATCCGGTAGGGCCACTAATCATCACCATCCCAAAGGGGGCTGAGATCTTCTCCTTGAGTATCCGCAGGTCACGCTCCAGCAACCCCAGATGTTCTGGTGATGGCTGAAGTGTGCTCTTGTCCAGCAGCCGCATGACGATCTTTTCACCATAGACGGTAGGAAAAGAGGAGACCCGTACATCGATCGGCTTGCCATTAACCACTCTGGCAAAACGGCCATCCTGAGGTCTTCTCTTTTCAGCCACATCCATCCCGGAGATGATCTTGATGCGTGAGGCAATCTCTTTGCAAAGCGCTTTGGGCAGGGTCGTATCCTCGTGCAGAATACCATCAACTCGATTTCTGACCATCAGCAGCTCTTCTGTTGGCTCGACATGGATATCGGAGGCGACCTGTGTGGCTGCCCGATGAAGAAGATAGTTGACCATCCGGGGGATATCCAGGGTATCCATTCTCTCTCTCAACACTACCGCCTCTTCTGCCGAGATATCGATGGCTATACCCGCCTCCGCCTCAACAGGGTCCGCTCGCCCCTGACTCCGTATACGCTGCAGCAGTGAAAAGAAGAGTTGTGGGTGAATCAATACCGGATTCACCTCCCTCTCACTGAAACAGTCTGAAATCGTATCTCTAATCCGCAAATCATAGGGATCAATGACCCCATACTGGCTAATTTCACCCTGCTCATTTTCCAGCAGAAGCAGGCCGAAATCCTCCATTCTGGAAAATGGCAACCACTCGGTCTCCACAACCCGCGGTAACAGCAGCGTCTCGCTGCTCAGCAACGGGATCCCCAGCTTCTCTGCGACCCACTCACAAATCTTGTCGACAGAACGAATAGTGGGCTCTTCTACCAACACGCGAAACAGGGTTTTTCCGCTATTATCGGCATGTTGAATCAACTTTTCCGCATCCTGAGGGGTCAATAGCTGCTGCTCAATCAGCGCCATAATGAGTCCGGGAAACCTCTCTTCGACGGTCCTGCCAGATGGCGCACGGATAGCCAGAAAATCATCCACGCTGTTAGCGACATTCAGCGATGAGACCGGCAGTGGATCAGTGGCAGCGGCCTGAAGCGTCTCATCAACCGCTGCCGCTGGAGTGCTCGACGCCTCTTCTACAGTGGCCTCCAGCCGGGTTGAATCCGGTCCGGAACCACCACTCAGAGGGGACAATAGGGTCTCATCCATAGCCATCTAGGCCTCCAAAATACCGTTATATAAACGTCTCATAAGCTCCGTCATAGCGTTTCCAGGGCCGTTGATAGCCAGAGATGGCTATCGTCGAGCGCACATGGATGTTTTACAGCGTGCCCTGGAAACGCTATGACGGAACTTATGAGACTACTCCTATTCATTCACGGACGGCTCATCAAGATCATAAACCAGACGAAACCCAATGGATGGGAGCATCGACCCCGCATCGGCATGAAAGCGAAAAGCACAGCGCCCCATAACCGCCAGTGCATCATAGGCACCTCCGCGCAGAGAATACTCCTGCGCGGACGGGGCCACCATTGAAAGCGGATCGACACTCTCATGAGCCATTTTTTTATAGTAGGCGGGGTCCCACTGATCGCTACACCACTCCCAGACATTCCCACACATATCCCATAACCCATACCCATTCTTGCCAAGAGGAAAGGACTTCACCGCGGTTGTTGCGCTATGGGTCAGACCAATATTGGCCTCAACAGCCGTTGGCATTGAGTCTCCCCACGGATATCGGCTGAAGCGTGCCCCCCCCTTTGCCGCCACCTCCCACTGTGCCTCCGAAGGCAGTTCTCCTCCCGCCCATTTTGCGTAGGCCATTGCCTCCTGGTGGGTCACCCCCACTACGGGATAATCATCTGCACCCAACAGCGGCTCATCGATAAAAGCGGGAGAGCGGTAGCCGGTGCTGGTGATAAACTTTCTGTATGCACGGTTGGTCACCGGGCAGCAATCCATCCGAAAAGGGGTGAGTTGAACTCTGCGGCGCGGCTTCTCATTGGGGCTGCTACTTTCCGGCCCACTCCCGAGGTCGTATCCCCCGCCCGCAATCACTACGCTTTCTCTCTCTAATAGCCCCGTTCCACACCCGGACAGCTCGACCTCCCCAATCGAGATCTGATCCAGCAGCTGAACAAGCTGATCCGCCGATGCCGGTCGATCCTCCAACTCATACTGTAAGAGCTGTAAAATCAACTGATCCAGCGCCGGAGGAACGGCGGCACAGTAGCTACTGGGCAGTGGAATATCACTGGCATTCACTCTTGGAACAACCCCTGATGCAACGATGTTACGCAGTGAAACTTGCGGAATTTCATTGGTAAACAGCTCGTAAGCGACCACCCCCAAGGAAAAAAGATCACTCCGCGAATCGACCCGTTGCGGAAAAAGATACTGCTCGGGAGCCATATATTTAGGGGTTCCACTCACCCCATCGTGATGCCATGACCCCAGTGTAGAGATCCCGAAATCCATAATCACCGGGTGGCTGACCCGCTGACCCGAGAGGAAGATGTTGGCGGGTTTAAGGTCACGGTGGACAATCGTACGGTGGGCTACCCGCAGGGTCTCCGTTACCATTTTCAGCAGCACCAGTCGATCACCCGCTGTCCCCATCAGGTCGCCTTTGTGCCGGTCCATCCACCCCCGCAACGCCTGCCCAGAGACAAGATCCATCACCACGCCTACCCCTTGTGGCCCCTCATAGAGGTCATGTATGGCACAGATACCGGGGTGACGCAGTTGGCGGGAGACCCTGACCTCATGGCGTAACCCTTCCACCATTCGCTCGTCTCCTGCAACCGCCGGCTTCAGCAGTTTGATCGCGACATCCACCTCAAGATCATCATCCCATGCCCGATAGACAATGGCGCTCCCCCCTTCGCCAATCGGTTGCCACTGCTTATAGCGTTGCGACAGATCCATCTCAGCCCGCCCCATCTACGCCCCCCCTTTTGCCGCTCTTTTTACGCCGAAATTTCAACACAAATTTCTGTTCACCCTGAGCGCTATTTTTCGACAGATAGAGTCGATCTTTCTGAATAGCCGTAATCACTTTTCCATCCAGAACATCGTTCAGCAGATAGTCAATCCGATCAATGGTTGCATACCGCCCCCCCCGATCCGTTCCAATACCGGTAAGTTTATAAACCCAAGTGAGATCAATTTCAGGAATCACCTCACTCTCCCCTTTTCCCCGGTCATTTTGGGCAAAACGGCGAAAAGGGTTTCTCTTCTCCTGTTTTGCCACCGCCTCTCCCAGACGGACAATTCGGCTGCCCGATAGCGGCTGCGCATCATTTCTGGGGGTAATGGCAAAGGTAATGAGGTGGAGAGGCGGGATCGCTCCCGGTTTATAGGGGTGAACCTCCATATCGTGAATATTCACATCCAGCGACTCCAGCTCTGAGGCAAACAGGAGAAAGGTAAAGTAGTCAATTAACAGCTCGATATTGAAACGCATACGATCCTGCTCATCTACCGTTAATTTCCGGATAATGACCTGATTGTTCTTTGCTAGGAGATTTATTCTAAAAAGGAAATCAGGCAGTGAGTTCACCCCTCTTTTCTCCTCTCCCTGCACGCTCTTTTGTCTCTCCAGTACCCGCAACCTCTTCTCCTTGAGCAGGGCCACCTCTCCCGCTACCCGGCGGGTTGCTGTACGCAGATCATCGGTCATCACCTCTTTGGGCTTATAGGCGACGGCATACCCAAACAGTAAAAGTCCGCTCACAAGCCAGAGGGTGGAGAGCAGAAAAGGGCGGTGGCGTTCCAGAAACTGTTCCATTACCGCCCTCCCCCGACTCTAATCGACCCAACACCCGGATCTCGATCATCACTCACCATAAACGGAAGCACCCTTTTTTGAGCGCTCTCCTGCTCGGCCTGAATACGTTTGTTTCTGTCATACCAGGCTGTCAGGGTGAAACGTACCACCTGATCTTCACTCTCCTTCTCCAGATAGGCACCATCAAAAGTCAGCTGACGAAAATCGCTCATAAAGTGGTCACGGTCATTCAGCAGATTATTGACATACTCTGCAATACGGGCGATATGACCATCGGTTGAGGGGAGAACCCCTCCCTCCATCACCAGTTTACGACTCTCCACCGGGTTACCGGCCACCATCCGGGTCTCTCCCTCCAGATAGACATCCGTGAGCCAGATGTGTTCGTTCATATTTTCGGCAATGGAGAGAAACTTTTCTGTCCATAACACCTTATCCGTCTCCTCTTGCCCCCTCCTCAACAGCAACAGATCCTCCCCCTGCATTTCATCCATCTCATGCTCCAGCTCCCTCAGCGCCTGTAACTGATGAAAATAGGCTGAAGAGGCGCTGGCATGTCTGCGTTCAACAACCTCATACTGGGTATAGCCCAGGTAGAGTAGAGAGGTGACAAACAGAGCGAACAGCAGAAAATAGTTGCGCT
>JABHIC010000141.1 GCA_018671205.1 Gammaproteobacteria bacterium | reverse complement strand
CTGTATGGTAAGGCTCGCCTTCACCCGGGTCTCATTATTGCTCAGCTCAAAGAAGAGGCGCACCTCTGGAATCAGGTGGTTGGGGGGGGCATACTGTTTCAGGTAGGTCGTTGCGGGAGATTCTGCCGTGGATAGACTCATCGTATGGTTCCTGTTGTCCTGTTCGATCAATCCCCCTATCATCCACCATTCTCAAACAAAGGAAAACCACCCAATGGCCAGAAAAATAAAAATCTATAGTACCGGCAGCTGCCCTCGTTGTGATAAATCCAAACAACTACTGGATAAATGGGGAATCTCCTATATTGAGGTACGGGTTGATCAGTCTCAGAAGGGGTTGAAAGAGATGTTAAAGCGAACCAATAACGCCCGCACTGTGCCACAAATTTTTCTCGGAGATGACCCTATTGGGGGGCTGGATGAGTTGACCGAGGCTCATATGGATGGGGAGCTGGAGGGTATTGCCTGAATTCAGGGAGTTGGTCGACACTGGCTCAACTGCTGTCGATAGCTAACGCGGGTATTGTTGACTCTACTGGCCACCCGCATCAGGCGTGGATTGTTCTTATAGCCCTGACGCAAGAAACCCCGATGCCCCTCATGGTAGACGAGATAGAGGTTATACCCATCACTACGTGAAATCTGCAGACTACGGTGGGCACGATTAAGATACCAGCCCACAAAATCTACTGCATCCTCAAACTCATCCCGCTCTCCGTCACTATTTCCGGTTCGTTGCTGGTACTCCCCCCAGGTGGGGTCAAGTGCCTGTGAGTAGCCATACGCCGAAGAGAGTCGCTTTCCGGGAATAAACCCAAAATGGTACCTGCGTGGTGCCTCTGCATCCCCCACGAAACGGGACTCATGGCGAATCACCGCCATGAGCAGCTCCTGGGAAATCCCCCAGCGCTTCTCTGCTGCCATCGTGGCCTGCTCCCATTCAGGTCTCTGCTCATAGATCGAGCAGAGATTCTCTTCATCAAAAGGAGAGGGGGTACAACCGACCAGCAGAGTCGAGCAAAATAGCAACAGGGAAAAATAGGATAGACCATTCATACTGGAGTAATTTAACCCTATCCTTATCGATCAATTCAAGAATCAATCTCAAAAAACTGATATACAGTGGATTGGCTTTGCGGGTAGACTCGTTCCACTGACTGACCAGAAAGGGGTATAAAAAATGAGAAAAACAGAAAAAATAATTACTACACTACTGCTCTTACTCCCCCTCTCAACGCTTGCTGACGGGCTCTGGGCGCACCATGAAGTTGAGGAGGAGTTTGATACCATCAAGGAGTATATCGAAGAGGGAATCACGAACCAGGGGCTGGTCGTTGCCCATCGCTCTGATGTGGGAGGCATGTTGGAGAGAACCGGCAAGGACCTGGTTGCCAAGGTCAGTAAGATCCACAGTACGGTGGAAGAGAAGGCACGCTCAATGATCAAAATTGCACGCGAAAAGATAGGGATTGAAGAGGGTAATGGGGCTGAAACGGATGCTCCCGCTAGCGAGGCAGCAGCCAGTGCAACCTTTACTCGCTCTGAGGTGATTGAGTTTTGTAGTGCCACACTCTCACGCAAGATGACCGATGCAGACCCCGCCAACGTAATTTTCTGCCCCTACTCGATTGCACTCTATTCCACCACTGCAGCCCCGAATATCGTCCATATCTCTTATCTACAACTCTCAAAGATCGGCTCTTCAAGCTCTCGTGAGGTGCTGTTGGAGGTTGAGGCGATGCTCAGCAAAATCGTCACTGAGGCAACGGAGTAATCCATGATGAGAGCACTATCGTTTGCCGTCTCTCTTCTCTCAGCTATTACTGTCACCACAGCGGTGGCAACGACTCCCGTCGAACCTGCCCCCGACAAACTGGTACTCAAAGAGCTCCGCCACACCGCTCCAATACCCGACTTCAGTAGCATTAAAAATATATCCATCCGTAAACAGGCATTTATTAAGATGATTGCGGCGCACTCACGTCCTATCCTCCACAATATTGAAAAGAAACGGACTATTCTGCTGGCACTCTACTTGCGTTACCGTGCCGGAGACCCACTCAGCGCGGATGAAAAAGAGTGGATCATGAACCATGCCCGCCATCTGGAGATCAAACAGTTTGACTCCGACCGCCACTCCCACTGGCTTCAGGTGCTCAAACGGACAGACTCTATTCCACTCTCCCTATTGATTGCCCAGGCCGCCATTGAGTCAGCATGGGGAACCTCCCGTTTTGCCCGTGAGGGAAATAACTACTTCGGTATCTGGTGCTCCACACCCGGCTGTGGCATTGTTCCCAAACAACGGGCCGATGGTGCCACCCACGAGGTAGAACGCTATCCTGATCTGCACACAGCGATCAAAAAATATATCCATATTCTCAATACCCGCAGCGCCTTTGAGGCGCTACGTAAACTACGTCACCAGCAACGTAGCAACCTACTTAGCCCCTCCGGCACACTACTACTGAAGGGGCTCGACCTCTATGCCAGAAATGGTGAACACTATATGTCGCTGCTAGAGAAAATCATTTCACAGAACCAGCTTGGGCAGTACGACTAGCCCTCTAGTTTCGCAGAGGCTTAATCAGCCCCCCCTAAACCACCATTTTCTGCTATTCTCACCGCTCTGATTGATTGACCTTAACAGGGTAGACTACCGCTATGAAGACAACTATTCGTATCACCAGCCTGTTCATTGCAGCGGGCCTGTTCTGCACCACGACGGCCTCGGCCCAATGGTTTGGCCCCTGGGGTAATGAAAATGATCTGGCCACAGCCTGGGGGTTGGAGCCCAGCACACTGGATGACCCGGATGAGGGACCGGGTGAGACCATCGATTACAACACCATTGACCCTCCCTTCAACATGAATGTGGGGTCAGGCAGCAATCATCGTCAGCAGGCCGCGCCTCGACAGCGCATACGCCCGATGCCTGTTGCACCCACCATAGCCGTACCGAAAGTTGCCCCCCCAAAAGTGGCAACCAAGGCTGTGCCAAAACCCCCGTCAGTCCCGGTAGTCACACCGAGACGCAAACCACAACCGCCTTCCAGCCCCCGGACGATAGCCAAACCAAGAATCCCTCTGCCTCCACCCAGAGCAAACCGCTTCGCCCCTCCACCAAGACCAAACGACTACTATCGCCAAAGAGCAGCTGACCCACGTCAATATGGCTACCGTCCTCCGAGACCACCAATGCCTTTCTACGCGCCTCCGCCTTTCCCTCCCATACAGGCTCCACGACGCGCACCTTACCCTTACTATCGGCGCTAAATCTCTACTGGAGACCTCCCTCTAACAAGGAGAAGAGGGGGAGACTACTTTTTTTCAGGCTCATAGCCACACTGTAGTGGACACCCCATGCAGCGGGGCTGTTTTTTGCAGAAAGCCTTGGCGTGAGCGACAATGAGACCATGTAACTCATTGAAAATAACTATTCGTTCGGCCTCTTTCCACGAGGAGAAGGCGCCCTCTACAAACTGCTGGAGCTGTTGGTACGGGCTCTTTTGCGGATACCATCCCAAACGCTCAAAGAGCCTACGAGTATAGGTATCGATCACAAAAACCGGCCGTTGGAAAGCGTATAGCAGCATATCATCTGCGGTCTCCGGCCCGACCCCATGAACCGCCAACAGCGCCTCACGCAGAGGGACGGTCTCTAGCGCTGATAGCGCCTGTTCTCTTCCATTATACCAACCGCAGAATGCCTGCAGCCGTTTCGCCTTGAGATTGAAATAACCGCAAGATCGAATCACCTCTGCCAGCTCATCCTGCCCGATTGAGCAGATCGCGGCGGCACTCATTAACCGGTGCTGTTTGAGACTGGCTATCGCCACCTCGACCCGCTCCCAGGCCGCATTCTGGGTCAGGATCGCCCCAACCATCACCTCAAAAGGGGTCTCAGCCGGCCACCACTGTTGAGGACCATAGTGGTCCTGAAGGCGATAGTAGAGGGCAACCGGATCAGCTTCTTTTCCCATCTCTTCTGGAGTACTTGTGAGAACTCTTGCTGGAGGGTTTGTGGCGAATCCGACTTTTAGCTGGCGCACCCTTTTTTCCTCTGACAGCCTCCTTACTCACCGGTGATTTCAGTTTGAGTGGCTCACTCACCTCCACCCCGGCAATCCCCTGCAGTAGCCGTACCTCTTCCAACTCCAGCTCACGACTCTTACCCATCCGCACTCTGGAGGTGAGCACAATGGGGCCGTAGCGAACCCGCATCAGGCGACTTACAGTCAACCCTACCGCCTCCCACATCCGGCGCACCTCACGATTACGCCCCTCCTGGAGTACAACATGGTACCAGTGGTTAACCCCCGCCCCCCCTGAGTCCACAATATCCGAGAAGTGGGCCCTGCCATCCTCCAGCTCCACGCCACTACGCAACTGTTCCAACTGTTGATCACTTGCCATCCCGAGAGTACGTACCGCATACTCTCGTTCTACCTCCGCTGAGGGGTGCATCAGATGATGTGCCAGATCCCCATCGGTAGTGAAGAGTAGCAACCCGGAGGTGTTATAGTCGAGTCGTCCCACGGCAATCCAACGCGCCCCGCGTAACTTGGGCAGATGGTTGAATACAGTATCCCGCCCCTGTGGGTCTTTTCGGGTAGTCACCTGTCCTGCCGGCTTATGGTAGAGCAATACCCGGGACTTTCGACTCTCTCCCGGTCTGGGGAAAGGGTGAAGCTGATCCCCATTGAGGCGGATCTCATCCTCTGCGCTAACCCGTACCCCAAGGGTCGCAGGCTGACGATTAATTTTGATTCTACCATCGCGAATCCACTGCTCCACCTGACGGCGAGAGCCGATACCTGCTCGTGCTAACACTTTCTGCAGGCGCTCTCCATCAAGGTTCGTTGTCTGTGCGTCATCCTTTTCAATCTCTGGCGCTGTTTTCCGGGATGTTTCCAGGGGGATACCGGAATCTGTTGTTGGCTGTTTACTCATTCTCCCTCCATCTGCTCATTAACAATCAGGCGCAAATCTACCCGCTGTCCACTCTCCGTGGCTTCATCCTCACTCACGACCCCCAGCTCAAACTCCTGATTGAGTGGGCCCAGCTCCTTTAACTCCATCAGAGTAGGCATCTCATCCAGTGCCTTGAGCCCAAAGTAGTCGAGAAACTTCCGGCTGGTTCCATACATCGCCGGGCGCCCTGGTACATCACGATGCCCCAGCATCCGTACCCATTCCCGCTCCTGCAGGGTCTTCATGATGTTACTACTGACCGCCACACCACGAATCTCCTCGATCTCACCACGGGTGATGGGCTGGCGGTAGGCAATCAATGCCATTGTCTCCAGCAGTGCCCGAGAGTAACGCGCCGGCTTCTCTTCCCAGAGCCGGTTGATCCAGGTAGAGAGCTCCTGCCGTACCTGCAACCGCCAACCGCTGGCCACCTCTACAATCTCAACACCCCGCCCCTCATAGTCGTCCTGAAGCTGCTGCAACACCTCTAGAACCTCTCTTTTATCAGGCCGAGCATCTTCTTCAAAAAGAATCAGTAATAGCTTGATGCTGAGAGGCTTTCCTGATGCCATCAACGCAGCTTCAATAATGTTTTTCAGATTAGTTTGCATGCTCAACTCTCTTAGTGCGTCACCCTTGATTGTAAGGGCACCTCAAAAAATAGTAATTTTTCAGCGGTGCCCATAATACACCATCCCACCCGTATCGCGGTTACCTCAACGGATATTCCGGGAGGAGCTTGGGTGTACTTTCGCGATTCAACTGAGGATTCCGGGTTTATTAGATGCTATACTCTGTATCCAGAAAACATGGCCTATTAGGTAAATTTATCATAACATTTCCCTCTAGGTGGCTGTCCGAGAATAGAAGCCGTAGCGAAAATCACAGAAAGATTATAAGGTGAGTTTATTGAATGAGGCGAATAGTGTCGCTATTTAACGAGTTCAATAAGCT
>JABHIC010000140.1 GCA_018671205.1 Gammaproteobacteria bacterium | reverse complement strand
GGACGTACGATAGCCATGATGTCTAGCTCAGTATCGTTCAGATCTATCTGTGAGGGGCTGATTCCTCCCGCAATCACCTGTGGTGAGGGACGCGCCGTAGGGTTGTAGCCCAGAGAGGCCGTCTCTTCTTGTACGGTGATCGCCTCGGTGGCGGTAGCGGTATCACCTCCATCATCGATAATGGTGAGGGTAATTGTGTAGTCTCCAGCGCTATCATAAGTAAAAGATGCTCTACTCCCAATAGCAACCTGACCATCACTACTATTCCACTGGTAGGCGACGATTGAGTTATTTGGTGTAGTCGATCCTCTACCGTCAAGAGCAACGGTTAATGGGGCTACACCACTCGTTGGAGTAGCACTAATTGTAGCAACCAGAGCATCAGTTACGGTAATCTCTTGCGCACTGGAGCCGGTCATCCCTGAGCTATCCACTACCGTATGGGTGATGGTGTAACTACCCACCTCATCAAAAGTTAGGGCTGCGCTGACACTATTGGCACTCTGTCCGCCACTGCTGTTCCACTGGTAAGCAACAATAGAACCATTAGGCGTTGTAGAGCCACTACCATCGAGAGTCACCGTGAGCGGCACTGGCCCTATCATGGGGGTTGCCGTAAAGGCTGCCACAGGCATGTGAAGGTCTGCTGCAGTAACGGTTGTGGTCGTTGTTGAGGTAGCACCATCATCATCGGTTACAACCAGTGTAATGAGATAATCCCCTGCGGAGTTAAAGGTAAGAGAGGATGCAACACCCGTTGCAGTCTGCCCATCTGATGTACTCCAACGATAACTGGAGATTGCCCCATCGCTATCGGTAGAGGTTGAGGCATCCAGAACAACGGTTAATGGCGCAGTACCACTGTTTGGAGTAGCCGTGAAGAGAGCCGTAGGTGGCTGGTTTGCTGGTTCCGTAACGGATATGGTTTCAGTGGCCGTGCCTGCTGCACCATCATCGTCAGTCACGGTGAGCGTTACTGTGTAGCTCCCTGCGGTAGTGAATTGAAGTGAGGCCGTGCTTCCGGTTGCAGACTGTCCATCTGACGTACTCCAGCTGTAACTGGATATGCCGCCATCACTATCGGTAGAACCTGATCCATCCAGTACAACGGTGAGTGGTGCAGTACCACTGTCTGGTGTAGTCGTGATAAGAGCGGTAGGTGGCTGGTTTGCTAGTTCCGTAACAGTTATGGTTTCGGTGGCATTGCCTGCTGCACCATCGTCGTCAGTAACAGCAAGGATAACGGTGTAGCTCCCTGCAGCAGTGAATTCAAGTGAGGCCGTGCTTCCGGTTGCAGACTGTCCATCTGACGTACTCCAACTATAACTGGACAGACTGCCATCACTATCGGTAGAACCTGAGCCATCCAGTGCAACTGTGAGTGGTGCAGTTCCACTGTCTGGAGTAGCCGTGATAAGAGCAGTCGGTGGCAGATTTACTGGTTCCGTAACGGTTATGGTTTCAGTTGCAGCACCTGTTGCACCATCGTCATCCGTCACGGTGAGCGTTACTGTGTAGCTCCCTGCGGTAGTGAATTGAAGTGAAGCCGTGCTTCCGGTTGCAGACTGCCCATCTGACGTAGCCCAACTGTAACTGGATAGAGTGCCATCACTATCGGTAGAACCTGAGCCATCCAGTGCAACTGTGAGTGGTGCAGTTCCGTTAGTTGGCGCAGCAGTAATGGATGCTGTAGGCGAAACATTGGCGGGTTCCGTAACTACGATCGACTCTGTGATCAACGCAGTAGCACCATCATCATCGATTACTGTCAGGGTCACGGTATAACTTCCTGCTGTACTAAAGGTAAGTGAAGCAGTGCTTCCTGTTGCTGATTGGCCATCGGAGGTTGTCCAGCTGTAGCTTGCAATAGAGCCATCACTGTCGGATGAGGCCGCTCCGTCAAAGGAGACGGTCAAAGGTGCTTCACCACTGGTGACTGAAGCTGTGATTGATGCAGCTGGGGACTGGTTCGTTGGGGATTGGCTATCTTGCACCGTAACGGTTTGTGATTTACTACCCGTTGCACCATTATCATCGGTTACTGTCAGGGTCACGGTATAACTGCCTGCCGAATCAAAGGTGAAGGATGCTGTGACTCCATCTGGGTTCTGCCAATCGCTGCTGGTCCATCTGTAGCCAGTGATCGTACCATCAGTGGTGCTGGAGGTTGTAGCATCGACCGCAATAGTAAGCGGAGCCAATCCGCTTGAGGGGGTGATGGAAAAGTTTGCCTGTGGCTCAGAAAAATTTCCGCCATGCACCAATCTGACCGCTCTATTGTCATTCCTGTGGAGGGCGTAACTGATACCAGAGCCGAAATACAGCACCCATCCAGCTCTACTTCCGTCTTGTTCGGCTGATGTGGGATGGAGTGAGGATGACCTATAATAGGCCGATTGGGTACTGGGAAAGTAGCCAGTATCAATCGAAGGGTCGCTCTGATTGATGTCCACAATAGAGCGCAGCTCATCTATCATAGGTACCCGCCACCCACTCACCCCACAGAATGTCTCACTGTTACTACCATTGACCAGGCTATCCCAATCCCCATAGTTATCCCCCCCCCCGACTTAACTCATCAGCTCCCCCCCAGCGATAAGTGTTGTCCTTGTCATGAATCCCCTCATCATCGGTCTTCTTCTCCCACAACAACTGAGTGACATCATCGTAAACACAAGACCACTCAGTAGCTGAATCCGCTAGCTCATTACCATTGACATCTACTTTTATATAAGCAGCTTGTACAGTTGCTGTTACCCATACAGTAAGTATCAGCGCAATTCTGATTGTTGTTTTCATAACAAACCTCAAGTCTTGGTGTAGAACCCAAAAATGCCAGTTATTGGCTCTGCTGTTCTACTGTGCCGGGAAGTTACCAAATATAATATCGGGGAAGTTGTGGCTTCTCTGTTGAGCCTGATCGACTACGGTGATATTGAACTGACCAAAACGGTCACCCCATAGGGCATTCAACACCGTTCCTGCCGGGAAAGTGCCACGCTGAAAGGTGTAGGTGATCTTGTAGGCTCGATCACCATTGTCGAGTAGACCAGAGGCATTCATCTCCATACCGAAGCTACCCTCTACCTGAGAGACACTCACCTGTTCAATCGGTAGTATTCCGTCCCGCACAAAGGCGATGACATCAAACTCGGTATCATTCAGATCAATCTTGGAGGGGCTCAGTCCCCCCATAATGACCTGTGGGCCTCTACGTTTTGTAGTGAGGTAGTCCAGTGGCTCTTGCGCTCTCGTAGTTACGGTTTGAGCGGGGAAGTTGCCAAACATCAGATTGGGAAATTTGTGAGAGGTAACCTCTCCTGTGTCATAAGCAATCACATTGAACTGATCAGAGTCTGCCCCCCAAAGAGTGGGCAGTGTCTGCTCGGCAAATGCTCCTCTAGCAAAGTTATAGACCACCTTGTAGAGCTCATCACCATTTGCCAGAACACCGGCAGGAACCATCTCCAGTGCAAACGACTGGTCTCCCGACTGAAAGGTAACCCGGTCTGTTGACAGTATTCCCGGACGTACGATAGCCATGATGTCTAGCTCAGTATCGTTCAGATCTATCTGTGAGGGGCTGATTCCTCCCGCAATCACCTGTGGTGAGGGACGCGCCGTAGGGTTGTAGCCCAGAGAGGCCGTCTCCTCTTGTACGGTGATCGTCTCGGTGGCGGTAGCGGTATCACCTCCATCATCGATAATGGTAAGGGTAATTGTGTAGCTTCCGGCACTATCATATGTAAGAGATGCTCTACTCCCAACGGCAAGCTGACCATCACTACTGCTCCAATTGTAGGCAATGATTGAGCTATTTGGTGTAGTTGAGCCACTGCCATCAAGAGCAACGGTTAATGGGGCTACACCACTCGTTGGGGTAGCCGTAATTGTAGCGGTCAGAGCCTCAGTTACAGTAATATCCTGCGCACTGGAGCCGGTCAGCCCTGAGCTATCAACCACCGTATGGGTGATGGTGTAAGTCCCTACCTCATCGAAGGTAAAGGACGCAGTGCTGCCAATTCCATCTTGACCACCACGGCTACTCCACTGATAAGCAACAATAGAACCATTAGGCGTTGTGGAACCACTGCCATCGAGAGTCACCGTGAGTGGGACTGATCCTATCATGGGGGTTGCCGTAAAGGCTGCCACAGGCATATGGACATCTGCTGCAGTAACGGTTGTAGTCGTTGTTGAGGTAGCACCATCGTTATCGGTGACGACCAGTGTAATGAGATACTCCCCTGCTGAATTAAAGGTAAGAGAGGGGGCGGCATCTGTCGCAGTCTGCCCATCTGACGCACTCCAGCTATAGCTGGAGACTGTCCCATCGCTATCGGTGGAGGCCGAAGCATCCAGGAGAACGGTTAATGGTACTGTGCCACTGTTTGGAGTAGCCGTGATAAGAGCCGTAGGTGACAGGTTTGCTGGTTCCGCAACGGTTATGGTTTCAGTGGCACTGCCTGTTGCACCATCGTTATCCGTCACGGTGAGGGTTACTGTGTGGCTTCCTGCGGTAGTGAACTGAAGTGAGGCCGTGCTTCCGATTGCAGATTGACCATCTGAACTACTCCAGCTGTAACTTGCAATGCTGCCATCACTGTCGGTGGAACCTGAGCCACCGAGTGCAATTGTGAGTGGTGCAGTACCATTGTCTGGAGTAGCTGTGATAAGAGCCGTAGGTGACAGGTTTGCTGGTTCCGTAACAGTTATGGTTTCGGTGGCCGTGCCTGTTGCACCATCATCATCCGTCACGGTGAGCGTTACTGTGTGGCTCCCTGCGGTAGTGAATTGGAGTGAGGCCGTGCTTCCGGTTGCTGTCTGCCCATCTGACGTACCCCAATTGTAACTGGATATGGTGCCATCACTATCGGTAGAACCTGAGCCATCCAGTGCAACTGTGAGTGGTGTAGTACCACTGTCTGGAGTAGCTGTGATAAGGGCAGTCGGTGACAGGTTTGCTGGTTCCGTAACGGTTATGGTTTCGGTGGCCGTGCCTGTTGCACTATCGTCATCAGTCACGGTGAGCGTTACTGTGTGGCTTCCTGCGGTAGTGAATTGAAGTGAAGCCGTGCTTCCGGTTGCTGTCTGACCATCTGATGTAGACCAGCTGTAGCTTGCAATACTGCCGTCACTGTCTGTTGATCCTGTGCTGTCTAGAGTGACTGTAAGGGGTGATGTGCCAGTGGTGGATGAAGCGGTTATGGAAGCTGTTGGGGCTACGTTAGGGGTTGGAGCTGAGATTGTGTAGAGTTGTTGGATTTCTGTTGTTGACAATGAACGATTATAAATACGAACCTCGTCGATTAACCCTTCGAAATTATCATCTGGGCTACATGATGTAATTGGAAACCCCCCAATAGAAAGATTAATATCTGGGTCAACAGTTCCAGACAATGAATACTCAGTACTCCCGAGAAGGTTATTATCCACATAAAGATAAACGTTAGTGTCATCTTGCTTTAAGACTAGATGATGCCATTGCCCATCATCAACAGAATCCGAGTCAACATAAATATTATTGCCTCCGGAATATGTATGTGCCCATACATTTCTATCATTACTGTGTCCTGCGATTTGCATATAAAACCTATTCGGTCCATTACCACCACATGCTGCATGTTGAGCCACAATTCCAGCTCGATATTTTGTGGTCTGTGTATTTATCCAGGCTGAAACTGTGATTTCAATTGGAGAAGACGATGCTCCGAAAGGATTGCTGGCCAAAACTTTGCTTGATCCATCAAAACTGGCTGCCTGCCCATCTACACCAGTAGCATAAGTAATGCCACCATTCTCTGCGCCGTTATTCCCATTCCCACTAGCATCATTTGCATTCCCCTCAAATGGATAGTGAGCGACTAAACCGGCACTCAGGCTATCCTCTAAAGGGGACCTCTAACAATCCACTAATCCAGATTTCTGGATTATTTGGACGCTTTGCCCCAGTATATTAAAATTCATTTGCTCTACTTTCGATTCAAATAGGTCAATTTGAAATTGCAGCTCACTGATTGCATGCCTTTTAT
>JABHIC010000139.1 GCA_018671205.1 Gammaproteobacteria bacterium | reverse complement strand
GTGAAAAGCTCTACGAAGAGTTGTTGATTGGCAATAACCAACTGCCTACCCAGCACCCCAGAATCATGAAGGCCCATGAGGCGTTCATCTCTTGGGGTGAGTTGCAACCTCAGCTGCATACCCTGCAGATTGCATCCGAGAATAATGATGTAGAGATGATCCGATCCCTGCTGCAGCGGCTGGTTGATGGCTACCAGCCCGACTCACAGATTGTGGATTGGGTCTATAGAGAGCAACTGGCAACGAGCCGTGATTAGTGAATAGTAACCATAGCTATGCCGCCCTCGATTGATCTGAGGAAACCTATTGATGCTTATTGATGAAATCATGACAAACCCTCCAGTCTGTTTGGTAGTGCTTGGGTAATTGAACACACTTTTTTCTGGAGAGGGTCTCTGCATAGTGGATCATCTTCTCTGAAGGGGGGGTGGTGATTTGGTTGATTTTTCTGTCTGGCAGCAGTAGAAGAAGTTGCTCCATAAGTTCAGTGATATTCTCTCTCTGTTGAGAGGTAAACTGATCCCGGATGGTGATAGCGGAATGGTCATCTTCAGTAGATGCGATCTGTTTTAGCTCCTTTTCCCATTTGGATGTGGTGCGGGCAGATCGTAACCAGGCGGGCACTTGTTGAATCAGAGAGGCTCCTCTCTTTGTGGTGCGTAGTGTAGAACCAGAACGCCTCAGATATCCCCGATCGATCAGTAGCTCGATGGTATCCGCACGGGTAGCAGGGGTGCCGATGCCTGTTGTGTGGTTTCCGGCATGCTCCATTGCAAGCAGCAGGGTGTAGTCATTGTAGTGTGTCGGTGGAACGGTCTGTTTGGTGATGAGTCTGTATTGGGTGATCTGTAGTTGTGAACCGTTCAGCTTGATTGGAGGCTGTTCATCGATGGAGTGTCCAAATGCCGCTGTCCAGCCGGGTTCTTTAATCTGTGTCGTTTGGTGGGTTATCTTCAGCTTTTTTCCTGTGGGTAGTGTGATGGTGATCAATAGTCTCTGCTGGTTGAGTTGCGCTGGCGGATAGAGTGTCTGTAGGTATCTTCGGCTGATTTCAAGATAGGCTGCACGTTCTTTGTGAGTGAGTTGCTGGAGTTGTGGAGTGCGGTCAGTGGGGATAATGGCCCAGTGTGCTGCATGAGAGGTGGTTTGATCATTAGTGTGAGAAAAAGGTGTCTGCTGTTTCTGAATAAAACCTTTACAGCTCTTTGCTTGTATCGTTAGCTCGGGAAGTTGGCTCAGGTTTTTCAGTATGACGACCTGTTCCGGGGAGTTGATGTGGTTGGGTGGTAGCTCCTGGCTAGCGGTTCTGGGATAGCTGATGAACCCCAGGTCATAGAGCCGTTGGATTAATTGACTGGAGTGGTTGGCTGTATGGGAAAACTGCTGTTGCAGTGCTCCTTGTAGGGAGAGGAGCGAGTGAGGCTTCGGCGGTGAGAGAGAGTCAGTTTGTGTTGAGGTACGTGGATAGCTGACCAACCCCTTGCGATAAAGTTGTTCTGCCCCCTTTTGACTCTGAGAGATGGTGAGCTCATCACCGGATAGGGCTTTCTGTAGTGAGGAGAGAGAGTGTGGTTGAGGGGTTTCGGTCTCATCAGTGGTTGTGATCATCTGTTCGACCACAGAGGCTTCCCTTTGCTGCTTCAGCCCAGAGAGGATCAGGTTGAGCTGAATTGGGTCACTCAGAATATTTTCTCCATCAGATGGGTAGTGACAGATGAAGCGCTCCTCTCCAGCGCTAAAGGTCAACTCAATTTGGTAGTGTGTGGCAGGGCAGTGTTTTCGGACTTCTCTATCTCGTTCTACTGCCAGATTGAGTGTAGGGGTCTGTACTCGGCCTACAGAGGTGATGCCCTCTTGGTGAGAGTTGAGACGGGTGTAGGCCATGGAGGGGAAGATGAAGTACCAGTCAGAGAGGCTGCGTGCTTGAGAGGCACGGTAGAGAGATTTAGTTTTGTGTGGTGGTAGTAAATGCTCCATCGCTTTGCCAATTGCACTACGGTTTAGACCATCAGCAAGCCATAGGCGCTGTATGGGGAGAGTACAATTGAAGTGGTTGAGGATGTTG
>JABHIC010000138.1 GCA_018671205.1 Gammaproteobacteria bacterium | reverse complement strand
CCCGAAATTCTGAGTAAGCCGATGATTTGCATCGCCGCGAACGACCTGCTTCCAGATTGGGCCATCCCGGACCGCTCTCAAGCACGAGGGCACCCCATGGCCCCACTCATGCTCAGCCCTCAACCGCTGCGGAGGCGGCCACGACGGGCGACTCTGGATCAGTTCGCGTCGACGGGGGGTGACCGGAGTTGAATCCGAAATCAGAAGTTCCGGTTGAGGAATTGATGGATCCAGATCACGGCCAGAACGATTATGGCTGCGGTCAGGTAGCGAGCGATCCAGATCACAATCAACACTCTCAGAAGGGTTCCCAATTGTGTTCCGAACTATGACCGCGCCAGTTACCGGCGAACCATCTCACCAGAATATAGCCCAGCCATATCATGCTGACGGTCACCGCGACGTTGAAGTGTTTGACAGCTAAAAGGAACAGGCAGAGGATGGTGACGCCGTTTTTGAGTGGTTGGTTCATGTTTCATTTTCTCCAGTAAACAGCGGCCAGAATCAGGCTCGCGAAGATGATTGGGATCACGACGGTGATTGCTCGAATCATCATGATGATGATCAGGACGATCGCGGCGGCTCTCATTCGAGGTGGAAGATCCAATCGAAGGCGAGTGGTAACAACCAGATGGCCGCAGTCGCCAGCAGCACATATAGCGCGCTCAGCACGACGATGTATCCCAGCCCCGCAAGCAGCGTGAAGAACACACCCACTAGGCCTCCGCCGTCGTGATCCGTCGCCGCGTCGAAGTACTTGCTGTGCATCCATCGAAGTAGATCGAGCTTGAACAGCGTGGATCTGGACGGCGATTTGTTTTGACTGTAAAGAGCGTTGACCTGATTCTCGGTGCTGTCGAGCCAGTGTTGAGTTCTGTCGACCATTTTGAAGTAGTGACCGCGAGCCATCGAGTCGCCGAGGCCACTGAGTTGGTTGTGTGTCTTTCGTTGTGACTTGAAATGGTCGGAGATTGGGTTGGATGATGATTTCCGTTTGGGCATTCAGTTTCCTTTGGACGTGAAAAAGCCCCAAGGATCGCGATGGATCGATGAGGCTTTGGGTTGAAGTGCGGTTAGATTATGAGGAGAGCGGTTGTGTGGCGCTCTTCATATAAGATGGCTGATTTTGCGCGGCTGTGGGGCGTCACTCAATTGCAGCCGCTGGTGGAAGTGAATAGGGTTCACGCAAGATACAACACTTGCGGACTCTTGGGTCTGCTGGTGAGAAGGCTCGTAGGCCGCAAAAATTGTCTGGTTTAGTGTTGCCGGATGATCAGTAACGGCCATTCCTACTGCATCCATAAAAACGGCAGGGCCTTCGGTTACCCTACCAGCCCTGCTGTCTGTCTTCCTGACTTGCTATTCGGCCTGTACATCCTTGTACGGCCGGGAATCGGGCTCATGGTCACCCGTGACCACACCTGTATAATCCGTGGTTTATACAGTTCCGAGTCTAATGATTGTCACACGTGGACAATCACATACGGGCGGACTGGCGAGACGAAAACCGATGTTGTTGTTCGTCCTGTCCGGCCTGTTCCTATTGCGATTCGCAGAACGGACGTTATGCGGCCTGTTGTTCCAAGAGCCGCCACGCTTCACCCGGTTGGCGCCTGACCCGATCCCCTGCGAAAGAGAGTATTTGAAAAAATTACCCGGCGCAACCCCTTGGTATCAGCATGCTGAGCATGACCAATCCAGCTCTGCACCGAAGGGTTAAAGTCACCCCAGTCAAGTATTCTTGCAGCATATCCTCTGGCGAAACCACGCAATTTACGAACAAATCGGTGGCCGTTATCGTTTCGTAACAGGCGCCGTTGTGGAAACAGGTGATAGCCTAAAAAATCTATCCCTACACCGACCGGAGTGATATGGGATTTACGTGGATGCAATACCAGACGATCAGTGACTAACCTCTCTCGTACCCACTCACGAAGTTCGTGCAACCTCCCTTTATCATCATCCAGTATTGCGAGATCATCTACATAACGGAGATAGGCTGCAATCCTGAACTGCTCCTTGATTGCATGGTCGAGCTCATCCAGATAGAGGTTAGCAAGAATTTGGCTGGTGAGGTTGCCAATGGGGATACCCCGAGGGCGCTCAATAGGTGTCAGCAGGTCATCTCCCGGAAAGTAAATTCTTCCATCAGCCGGTTGTTGTGGGCCGGTATCAATGATCTGATCACAAAGTGAGAGGATATTTTTGTCTTTGATCCGTCTACGCAACTTTTGCTTGAGGATTCTATGATCAATAGAGGAAAAGTACTGCGCTACATCCATCTGCAATACATAGCCATAGCGTTCTGCCCACTTTTGATAACGTGCCACTGCCGCATGAACTCCCTTACCCTTGCGACAGGCGTAGGAATCGTAGATAAAGGTGCGATCCAGCGGGGGCTCTATAACATTCATCAACGCATGGTGTACTACTCGGTCCCTAAAGGGGGCGGCAGCAATATTGCGTGGCTTGCGCTCATAGATGGTGAATAGCCGATACTCTCCTGGCTGATATGAACCCTCACCCAGCTCTCGCTGTAACTGCAACAGCTCCCGTTCAAGATTTAGAGTAAAGTAGGCAACGGATTTTCTCTGTTTTTTCCCGCATCGCGCCTTGCGGTAGGCGAGCAAAAGGTTCTCAAAAGTGAGTAGCCGGGGCCAGAGATTGCCAATGCGCCTCATGCCTCGGTAGAGGCTTTCGGTTGTGGACGTGAACGCAGCCAGCCGCCGATCTGTCGTCCCAGATTATCGATCTGCGCTGATCCGGTGGCGTATCGTTTGGTTGAGATCAGCCGTAGCTCATGGCTCAGACGCCAGAGGTGGCGCACAATCTCCAGGCGTAGATTGGCGCGATTGAGCGGGGTTCGTTTATTGCGACTATAGGCGGCCTCGACCAGTAGCTCCAGGGTCTCGATCAGGGCATGCTCCAGTCGTTCACCCAAGGTAAAACGGCGGTTTCGTGGGAATTTATCCAGTTGCTGAATGATCCACCCAAGCAGTTCATGAGCAGACTCTACTGCCTGCGGAATATCCTGGGGGACTCTTTTTCGATGGGCAGCCATGAATTTAACCCTCAAAAAAATTCAAAACAGCAGGGGGGTACCCCCTGCACCCCCGCCACTCGCCGGAGCGAGTAGCACAAAGGGCAAAAGCGCAAAGCACAAAGCTAAAGCGACCTGGCGAGACGAAAACCGATGACGTCGCTCGTCCTGTCCGGCCTGAGCCAAACGCGATACGCAGAACGGACGTAACGCGGCCCGCCGTTCCAAGAGCCGCCACGCCTCACCCGGTTGGCGCTATCATTGGCATTATTATTGCATGTACTTTCTACTCCACTGTAGCTGGAGTTATATTCACTACAACTCCACTCATAGACGTTGCCCAGCGTGTCATACAACCCCCAAGGGTTGGGTTGGAAGCTGGCAACTGGGGCGGTGACCACATAGCCGTCATTACAGTTGTGAATAGAACCACTCAGACCAACTGCACTTGCCGCTTGATCTTTCGCATTAGCATTCCCGCACGCCTGATCCGCATCATCTCCCCACCAGCGGGCGGTGGTGGTGCCCGCCCGGGTTGCGTACTCCAGTTCCGCCTCTGAGGGCAGGCGGTAGTCGACTCCCTCTTCTGCGGAGAGCCATTGGGCAAAGTCATTGGCATCGTACCAGCTTACCTTCACCACCGGCTGACTGTCACCATTAAGGTCGTGCCCGTTGTAATCTCCGCTATCGTGGCTGGCACGATAACGGCGGTACTGGGCGTTGGTGACCTCGGTGGTCTGCAGGTAGAAGGGTTGGCTGATGGTTACCTGATGCTGGCTCTCATCTCTGTCTCGCCCCTCTTCGCTGGTGGGGGAGCCCATGGTGAAGCTCCCGGCGGGGATGAGACGGAAGTTCATACCAAGGCTATTACTGATCCCCTCGGAACTATCTGTGGTGACCGGCTCTTCCAGCTCCTCTGCCTCCAATGCCGCTTCTTTATCCCCAAAGATAATATCCGGAAAGTCATGACTCTCCTGCTGGGCAGTATCTCTAACCGTAATATTGAACTGCCCCGGCTTATTACCCCAGAGTGTAGCCAAGGTTGTTTCTCCAAAGCTGTTGCGCTCGAAGCTGTAGCTCATTTTGTAGAGGTGGTCTCCATTGGCTAATGTCCCGGCATGGGTCATGGCCATCTGAAATACGCTCTGGTTCTGGGTTACCGAGACAGTATCTATCGGCAGTGTTCCCTCTCTGACGATGGCGATCACATCAAAGCTGGTATCGTTCATGTCTACCTTAGCAGGACTGTAGCCTCCAAGGATGATCTGTGGGCTCAGTCGTGAGGTGTCGTTGTAGCTTGGCTCTTGTTCAGGCTGGAGGTCAACACTCTGTTCTGGGTAGTTACCAAACATG
>JABHIC010000137.1 GCA_018671205.1 Gammaproteobacteria bacterium | reverse complement strand
CACGCGCCACATTACAGGAGTCGTGGAAGGTTACCGTATGGTGATCATTGGCCGATTTATCAAGCTTCAACGCATTACGTTGCATCAGATCATAGGTAAATTCGATAATATGCTGTGGTGCCGGATAACGTGGATCCAGTTGCTTCTGCAACATCTGTGCATATTTATCGTCTTCAGCCGCACCGTGTCCAACTCCCGCCAGGGTATTCCAGAAACTGTAGGCCACGCGCCAAGCATGTCCGCACTCACCAACAATCACCCGTTTCACCCCCAGTTCCAGTGCAGCGGTACGAATTCGCTCTGCAACCTTCTTCATGGTGGGATAATTGCCAATGAACATGCCGAAGTTGGCACCCTCAGAGGCGTAGGAACTCATGGTCCAGCTAATGCCCGCCTGATGAAATACCTTGGCATAACCCATCAGGCCATCAATATGTGGTTCCGCAAAGAAGTCGGCAGATGGCGTAATGAGCAGAACATCCGCCCCTTTCTCATCCAGTGGCATCCGAACCGGTAGACCGGTCTCATCTTCCAGATCCTCTTCCAGATCTTCCAGCGTTGCTATCAGTGCAGGCCCCGGCAGTCCAAGATTGTTACCAATCTTCATCACCTTGCCCAGAATCTCATTATCGTACTTCTGCCCATACCCAACCGCATCAAGAATGTCACGAGCCGCCATAGTAATCTCGGCGGTATCAATTCCATACGGACAGAAAACGGAGCAGCGACGACACTCAGAACACTGGTGAAAATAGCTGTGCCACTCATCCAGAGTCTCACGGGTCAGCTCTTTTGCCCCCACCAGATTGGGGAAATATTTGCCCGCAAAGGTAAAGTGGCGGCGATAAACGCTACGCAGCAGCTCTTGCCGAGCCACTGGCATATTCTTGGGATCCGAGGTACCTAGGAAGTAGTGACACTTGTCCGTACAGGAGCCACAATGGACACAGATATCAAGGAAGAGGCTGAAGCTACGCGAGGTTCTACTCAGCTCCCCCATCTTGGCAATAGCCTGGTCATGCCAGTCCTCAACCAGCTCTCCCGGAAAGTTCAGCGCCTCCTGATGATCTGGCTTGGCCACAAAGGGAGAGGAGTGAGCCATAGCCCCCTCCTGAAGCTGCGGAATCTGCAGGTATTCAGTCAGCTCTGGTTTATCAATTTTTACTTTAGCCACAATTATTTCTCCATCTCTGCGGCCCAGGGGGCGATGAGACGTTTCTCACGAGAGTCATCCATCTGATTTCGTGTTGGACTGAAAAATATACCCGGAGCATGCATCAACTTACTGACCGGGAAGATCACCATCAAGAGGATCACCAGCGAAAGATGAATAATTAAAATAGGGTCAGCGGGTAGCGGGTTGAACTCAAAAACCATGAGCCCGGTAGCAAACTGTTTCAGCGCCACAATATCGGTGTGGATAACCTGGGTCATCGCCATTCCACTCGCACCAATCGCAAGCAGTAATAGCAGCATCAGGTGGTCTGATGGAGTGCTGATATAACGAATACGCTCTACCAGAAAGCGGCGTCCCCAGAGACCTGCTAGCCCGGCTAGCATGGCAAATCCGGCATACTTACCAAATGGTTGGACAATATCCACCCAAAACCAGGCCGACTCCTGGAAATAGCGCAGGTGACGGGCAAGCACCAGGAATAGTGCCATGTGGAACATCCAGCTAAAGATCCAGATCCATTTATTAGAGCGAAACAGGCTTTCAAAAAGCACAACTTCGCGTCCTATGCGGTAGACGACCCCTGACTGTGTGCGCGGTGCAGGCATGGTAGGGATCTTGAGAGGCGCGGGAGTACGCCAATATGCAATCACTTGCATTGCAACCCCAACCACAAGAATGGTGGTAGCTGCGTAAAAAAGTATGGCAAATAGTCCAGTTAGCATGCGCTGTTCGCCTCCGCGATTGTCTCAATACAGTCCATTGCAGCACCCACTAATTGTGGATACCAGAAATTCTTATAGTAGCTCCCGAGGGGGGATCCCCCCCCGGGATACATTATCTATCTACGTTACAACAGAGACAGATTTAGATACAGCCCGTTGGCTTAGGCAGACCACCAATCTTACAGGCCTGTTTTGCTGGGCCATAGGGGAACAGCTCGTAAAGATACTTGCTATTGCCCTTATCCTTACCCAACTTTTTACCGATTGCCTTTGTCAATACACGTACCGCTGGTGCAATCTGGTACTCGTCGTAGTACTCACGCAGGAAGTCGATCACCTCCCAATGTGACTCAGTCAGCTCAACCTCTTCAGTCTCAGCCAGTGCAACTGCAATATCCTTATTCCAGTCATTGATATCAGAGAGGTAACCCTCCTCATCCACGTCTACTGCACTACCGTTTACGTCCATACTTGGCATAACCTTTCTCCTAAAAAAATAGCTTAAAAAATAAAACCAGAAATTCTCGACTTTAAACCCAGGATTGAACGGTTCTGTTTTCAGTAACCAGATCCACAAAGCCTGCATAATCGACCAGTTCAATACCTTCGGCCAGATTGGCCTCAATGCCTCGTGCAGCCACATCACTCTGCAAAGCAACCACTTTTGCCTTGGATAGCTGATCCGCGACAGCACTTCCTTTCAGGGCGGCAAAAACACCGTCCTCGATAAGCAGTACCGTACTACTGCTTGATGCATGTCCCATACAGGAGGTGAATGCGTCCTTCTCAAATGGTGACTTGTTTACTATATGTAGCATGATTGATCTCCTTTACCCTAAAAACTGAGAACCACATCACTCTCTTCCATGAGATCACGAATCTCATCAGCAGAGAGCAGACGAATTGACTTCTTCTCAGCCCAATCGTCATCCTCATCCTCATAGGTCAAATCCATTAGATCATCCAGAGTCAGGCCACGTGCCTCCAGAGACTCTTTCTCGACATAGATCTGATTCACATCGTAATCACCCAGTGCATTATAAGTAGGTGAGAAGTTTTTCATCCCTGACGCCTCGGCATTCTGACCTTTTTTGATCTGAAATACACCATCATCCATAAAAATCAGTCTCACATCCTGATCAAAAGCTGCGCCAATCAGAACGACTTCCAGTGACTCCAATGCATACACAGTACCGTAAGGTGCCTTACGATTGACGTAGAGAAACTTTTTAATTTCAGACATCTGTTTTTCTCCTAAAATTCTCTTGGTTAATCGCCAAAGACAACCAGACGATCTGCCTGGATACCCGCCTCAATCAGCTGCCCCAGACCAGATATGCGGAACCCATCCATGATATTGGTCGCATCCTTGCCATTCCGCTCTGCCTCACCATCATCTACAATGCCGCGACGCTGTGCTGCTGCGACACAGATCACCAGATCAAGATCATGCTCTTTAGCCAGATCACTCCAGCGCTGCTGGACATTACGATCATCCTGAGGTGGACTTGCCAGTCGAGTACCGTTATTCACCCCATCGTGGTAGAAGAAAACACGAAAGATTTCGTGCCCTTTCTCCAGGGCGGACTTTACAAAGTGATAGGCGCTATCCGAAGACTGATGCTGATAAGGCCCCTCATTAACCTGAATTGAAATTTTCATCTCGACACTCCTTAGAAGCGGATATGAGCAGAGTTGTTCAGGCTTGCACGGGCACCACGCCAAGTATCAATATGGTACTTGGTAAACGGCAGGCCGGTCTTCTCGAAGAAGGTTGGCCAGCCAATTCTCTCAGCCCACTCTCCCATACGCTCCCAATCCTTCGCATCTTCCTTATAGACCTTCAGGATCTTCAGAACAACCTCGGAAACCTCTGTCCAGCGCGGTGGATTATTAGGGATACCCGCAGCAACCAGCTTATGGAAACTTGGCTTACTACGTGCGTTGGAGTGCTTGCCTCCCACCCAGATCGCTAACTTGGAGTGCTCTGGATCATTGATCAACATTGGAGGACAGGGAGGGAAACATGCGCCACAGCAGACACACTTCTTCTCATCCACCTCCAGTGAAGGTTTACCATTCACCATCGCCGGGCGAATCGCCGCAACCGGGCAACGAGCAACCACAGTAGGACGCTCACAGACACCCGAAACCAGATCATGGTTGATCTTGGGGGGCTTGGTGTGTTGGATATTGATCGCAATATCCCCCTGACCACCACAGTTAATCTGGCAGCAAGATGAGGTAATCTTCACCCGGTTAGGCATCTCTTCATGGGTGAACTCTTCGTAAAGGTCATCCATCAGTGCTTTTACTGCACCGGAGGCATCCGTGCCTGGAATATCACAGTGCATCCAGCCCTGAGTATGGGAGATACTGGTGATGGAAGGTCCAGTACCACCGACCGGGAAACCCTCTTCCGTCAGTCGCTCCACCAGAGGTGTAACGCGGCTCTCGTCCTTACACAAAAACTCTACATTGTTACGTGTAGTAAAACGGAGGAAACCATCACTGAACTCATCCGCTATATCCGCCAGCAGACGAATAGTATAGAGGTCCAGCTGACGCTGTGTACCACAACGAACACTCCAGATCTCATCACCACTCTTTGCTACATGATGAAGTACACCTGGACGAGGGCGATCATGAAACTTCCATGCACCGTAGTTCTCTTTCATAGTAGGGTGCATAAATAAAAATGCGTCGGGTACTCCCGTCTCTTCCGGCATGCGTGGTGCTTCTGCCATAATTATTCTCCAATTACTCTATATTGTTTGATTTCAATAACGTTTGATTAACACTTGGTTAATATTTTGTTACTCGGGTCTATGCACTCTTTCTCTCTTCCCACTT
>JABHIC010000136.1 GCA_018671205.1 Gammaproteobacteria bacterium | reverse complement strand
CCCCATCGGTTTCAGTGGTCGCCAAACACTACCGATCAGAACCAGCGTGACCATCGGTATCAGTATCTCAACCATGATCGCTATGCTCGGTCACTTCTCTGCTCACCATATCGGCTCAGAAGAATACCGCACGCACCCGTTTGATCTGGGGATCATTTAGCATACAGTGGTTGAACTGTTCCGAGAGCTCTTCAGCCCGCTCTTTGGAGGCCACCTTGTGGAGTGGAATCCACACCTCCAGATCAAGCTCACCGTTGAGGTAGTGGAGAGAGAAATCCTCAATCAGCTGGCGCTCAGGGATCTCTCTCCAGCACTGTTTCAACCGCGGGATCAGCTCATTGCGCATCGGCAGCGAGTGGCAGGGGGTCGTCTGCTCATCATTCTCCGGGTCGATATGGACAGTGACATCGGTGACATCATCAATCTGTTTATAAAGCGTCAGCTCCACATGGTCCGCGATAAAGTGTCCCTCCGAGACGCTGAGGCGTGGATTGACCATAATGTGGACATCGACCAGTACACTGGCTCCCATCCGGCGGGTACGCAGACGGTGCATGGCTCGCACCCCCTCGACCTGTAGAATCTCCTGCGAAATAGTCTCTAGCTGTACCTCCCCCAGCCCGGTGTCGATCAGCTCCTGTATGCTCTCCCATGCCAGCTCAACCCCTGCTTTGGCCACCATCAGTGAGACCCCAACGGCCGCAATGGCATCCAGATACTCCAGCCCGGCCAGCGTACCGGCAACCCCCACCAACACCACCACGGAGGAGAGGGCATCGGTACGGTGGTGCCAGGCATTGGCACGCAGCAGATTGGAGCGGATACAGTTGGCCACTGCGAGGGTGTAGTGGTAGAGCCCCTCTTTGGAGAAGATCGAGAGGAGGGCAGCAAACAGCACAATCACACTGGGCTGGGAGAGCCCTTCCGGGTGGAATAACCGACCAATGGCGTCGATGGAGATACCGATGGCCACAGCAATTAACAGTACCCCAATTCCCACCGTCATCAGGGTCTCAATTCGTCCATGACCGTAGGGGTGGTCCTCATCCGCCTCTTTGTCCCCATGCTTGGCTCCATAGAGCACCATCAGATCAGAGATCAGGTCAGAGAGAGAGTGGACACCATCCGCTACCAGTGCCTGAGAGTGCCCCACCACCCCCACACCTACCTTGATTGCGCTGAGTAGCAGGTTGATGAGCGCACCGATCAGGGTCGCATGGCGCGCCTGCTGGTAATGGGTGTCGTCGGGGTTGAGCTCACTCATTCTGCGGAGAGCGTCTGGTGGTGAATTTTTGTCATCTCCGGGAGTGTAATTCCCGCCTCGCTGGCCAGCTGCAGTGCCCGCTGCAGACGGGCCGGAGCGCTGCGTCCCATACAGTTATGGTTGAGGTCTCCGTTGAAAGCGGTGACCATACCGTCGATCAGGGAGTCACGATCCAGAGACTCAGCGGTGAGCCACTGCTGTAGATCGATCACCTCGTTGGCGATGGTGCGGGCCAGCGTCTGATGGTTTTTCCACAGCTCCCCCACTGTGCCACCCGTAGCCAGACCGGCAATATTGGTGGTGAGAATATAGACATTTTTCAGTACCAGTTGCTGCAATAGTGCTGCGGGTGTGGAGAGTTGTTGGGTGGGAATCTCCAGCTGTTTCAGAGCCGTGGTAATGGTTTCAGCATGTGGGCCATAGAGCGGAGAGGGGATGATCACCTTGAACTCTCTCCCCTGTTTCTTCTCGAACCAGACCGAGATTACCGTCGGGTTTTCCAACCGATAGGGGTGCCAGTCACGGGGTAACAGCTCGTTTTGTAACAGTACCAGACGATCTCGCCAAACGCTGGGAATCTCTGCCAGGACGGTGTGCAGATCCCCCTCTGCCACAGCAACCAGAACCAGCTCCGGATCGGGAGTGGTGGTTGCGGCCTCTGCAATAGAGGTGGTGCGGGTGACGGGGTGAAGCGGGTAGCCGGCACGCAGCAGCCCCCGGGCAAAGACCCCGCCCATCTCTCCGGCTCCGATCAGGATGACAGGTTTTTTACTCATAACAGATACTCAGTGGTAGTGAATGGTCGGGTAATTATATCCGCTTTCCACGACTGCCGGGACGCCACAGCCGCTCTTCCCCTTCTGCACGGGCGATAGTACGTGCCATCACAAAGAGCAGATCGGAGAGCCGATTGAGATACTGCATTAACGGGGCTACCGTCTCCTCTAGCGGTAGTAGTGTCACCATACGTCGTTCTGCACGACGGCAGACGGCGCGCGCATGGTGGCAGTGGGCGGCAGCGGGTGGGCCAGCAGGGAGGATGAACTCCGTAAGGGGGGGGAGTTCCGCATTGAGCTGGTCTAGCTGCTGCTCCAGCCATTCGGTATAGCGGCTACTGAACCGCCCCCTGCCGGGGAGACTGAGATCACTGCCGAGATCAAACAGATCATGCTGGATGGTGTTGAGGCTATCCTGCAAGGGCTGACTCAGTGGCTGGCTGGCAAGCAGGCCGATGAGGCAGTTCAGCTCATCGACCTCTCCAATGGCCTCAATCCGAGGGCTGTTCTTGGGGGTGCGGCTGCCATCGCCCAGCCCCGTCTCTCCCTGATCACCGCTACGGGTATAGATTTTGGTGAGTCTCTTTTTCATGAATATTTTTAGAGGTGCCCTTATGAGTATTCCGCTCTATTGTAGCCGGTAAATGATGGGAACCTCCATACGGATAGGGGCCGTGATAAAGCCCGGCACAATCTGCTTGAGCCGGTTGATTCTGCTTAGGGTATCTACCGCAGAGCGGTTCAGCAGGCCGTGTTGGCTCCCCTTCTTGACGCGGATCTGGGTGATTTTCCCACTCGGTTCCACAATAAACTCAATATGGGTGGTCCCCTCCCACCCTCTGCGACGGGCCAGCCGGGGGTATTGGAAATGGCGTACCAGCTCAGCCTGAATCAATCGATAGACCATCGCTCTGGATTGGGTCTCAGAGGGGGGTTGATTGATCTTTGTCAGAGGGGGGGGCTTTAATGGGGACACCTCTTGCGCAGTAGGTGGTTGGATGATCGTCTTCTTCTGGACGGCAACCGGTTT
>JABHIC010000135.1 GCA_018671205.1 Gammaproteobacteria bacterium | reverse complement strand
TTAAAAGTCCGGTGCTCTACCAACTGAGCTAACGGCCCTAAATTTAAGAGTGCAGATTGTACCTGTTCATCAAATAAAAATCACCCGAAATATTGGGTGGGGTCTGCAATATTTGCGGCCTTGAAACCCGCTTTGCGCAGACGACAGGAGTCACATCTTCCACATGCGCGCCCCCGTAGATCTGCCTGATAACAGGATAGGGTGACTGAATAATCGACTCCCAACTGACTTCCCTGCTTAATTATCTCGGCCTTTGATAGATTTATCAGGGGTGTATGGATGGTGAAGGGTCTCCCTTCAACACCAGCCTGGGTTGCCAGATTACTCGTCTTTTGAAAGGCATCAATAAATTCGGGGCGACAGTCAGGGTAGCCCGAG
Source organism: Gammaproteobacteria bacterium (assembly GCA_018671205.1). GTDB lineage: Bacteria > Pseudomonadota > Gammaproteobacteria > Thiopontia. Next base: position 2,908 of record JABHIC010000135.1, on the reverse strand, counting down.
TAGTCAACCGCATTCACCCCGATAAAGAGGTCGCTGGCTCCTATGACTTCAGCCCATCCCAGTGCCAGTGATAGGAAAAGCAGGTTACGTGCAGGTACATAGGTGATGGGTATCCCCTCATCCATTGTCTCTGGCACATCAATGGTACTATCGGTCAGCGCCGACCCCCCTATCGGTCGCAGGTCAATCGGCAGGGTTTTATGCTCAACCACACCGGCCTGCTGTGCCACACGGGCTGCCGCTTTCAACTCGACGCGGTGTCGCTGACCATAGTCGAGACTAAGGGCATAGCAGAGGTAGCCCTGATGTTGTGCGAGCGCGAGAACCGTTGCTGAATCCAGTCCACCAGAGAGCAGCACGACTGCGGGTTTTTCATCCACTCTGCTCATCGTCCCGGTTGATCCCCCCAGAGTATTTTATGCAGCTGCAACTGAAAGCGGACATGCAACCCATCATCCAGTATCCACTGTGCCAGCGTGGCAGGCTCCACCCCCCCCTGCACAGGCGAGAGAAGTACCTCACATCTCTGCTCCAGTTGATGTTCTGCCAGAACCGGGAGCAGCCAGTCGTAGTCCATTCGATCCACCACAACCACTTTCAACTGGTCGTCAGCGGTTAACTGTTCCAGGTTTTCCCAGTGGTTGTTATCAGCCTCTCCTGAGCCTGGAGTTTTCAGGTCTACCACCCGACTCACTCGCGGATCAACCGCTGAGATATCCACCATCCCCCCGGTCTCTAGTGAGACCTGATACCCCGCTTCACAGAGCGCTCTCATCAAGGGGTAACTCCCTTTCTGTGCCAGTGGCTCGCCTCCGGTTACCGTCACATGATGGGCAGGATAGCCGCGCACCTGTGCCATCACATTCTCAACAGAGGTACGTTCTCCCCCCTTAAAGGCATACTCGGTATCGCAGTAACTACAGCGCAGTGGGCAACCGGTGAGACGAATAAAGGTAGTGGGCCAGCCAACACTGCGCCCTTCCCCCTGTAGAGAGTAAAAAATCTCGGTAATTTTCAGTGCCCTTTCTTCAGACTCTGTGGGTTTGCTGCTCACCGGGGGATCTTTTTTAGCCGCTCTGCCGCACGCTCCGCTTTTGCTGTGCCCGGGACACTTTTCACAACCTGTTCAAGAGCAGTTCTGGCCGCTACAAACGCCCGTTTTGCACTTTTTTCATCCCCACCGACATGGTGAAGTCGTCCAATCCAGTACCAGGCATCCCCCGTATAGTCTCCCTTGGGGTATACCTTGATCACTCCATTCAGTGCTTTCAGTGCCTGCTTGCTCTTATTGGCCCGCACCAGCGCGAAGGCTCTGCTAAAGGCATCAGACTCTCCCTCTCTCTTCTTCGTTTTGGAAGTATGCGTCTTTCCGACTGCCTTACTATTTCTGGCCTGCTCCAGCTTGTTGATGCGCTGATCCAGATCAAGGTAGTGGTTGCTCTGCTGTTTTTTCAGCAACTCCATCTGGTGAAGTGCCTCCTCTACCGCTCCAAAGTTTTGCTGTAGATCACTACGTAGCTGCTGTACCTCTACCATCAATGTCGTTAGGCGGCTCATCTGCCGTTCCACCTTCTCCAACCGCTGCTCAAGGGAGGTAGCAGCCGCAGCAACAGAAAAGGAGCTCCCTCCAAGCAGAAGAAGAGGAAAAAGATAACGGTACATTAATAGAACTCGAATAAAAAAGCGGAGCTATGGATAATAAATTATTGTGGGTAGGTCAACTCAACCCGACGGTTTTGTGCCCAGAACGCCTCTTCATGGCCCATTTCCAACGGCTTCTCTTCACCATAACTGATGATCTCAATCTGACCTGGGTTGACCCCCTCGGCAACCAGCAGATCACTCATGGTCTGTGCTCGACGTTCGCCCAGAGAGAGATTGTATTCACGCGACCCCCGTTCATCCGCATGTCCTTCAAGCCGGATCAGCATCACCGGGTTATTGATCAGATAGGCTGCATGCCCCTGAACAATCTCAAGGTCTTCCCCCACTATCGTACTGCTATCAAAACCGAAAAAGAAGAGGTGCTGTGCCGGTGGATTATGACCATCCATAGTGGGTTTTCCTGGCTGCATGCCATTGTTAAACCCAACCATCTCCCCCTGCACTTGCTCATCCTGGGTAGCTATCTCTGTCGAAACGGACTGGTACTCTCCCATTTCAACAACCTCAATCTGCTGCCCCTGCTGCCCGCTTTGTGGATCGGGATCCCCTCCCAGTGCCCCTTCCAGAGAGCCATTTAAATTACTACAACCGGCGAGCAGGCTGGTCACTGCAACCATTGCAATACGCTTCATTTTTCTACTTCCCATAACATCATTGAATACATTGAAATAAATCACCCCAACCCCTAATTAGTATAAGGAGACCAGACAGGCTCCCTCACATCTCTGCCACTCAGGCTCAGTCGCTGAACCCCTCCACCATCGACAGAGACCACTTCGAGTACACCCTGCCCACTCTGCTGCGTAGCATACACGATCAGCCGCCCATTGGGGGCAAAACTGGGGGACTCATCCTGTCGATTATCGGAAAGAATACGCATTCTCCCGCTATCCAGCTCCATCACTGCAATCCGGTAGTTGCCAGACTCTCCATTCAGAAAGGCCAACTGGCTGCCATCGGGTGACCAGTCCGGACTGGTATTATAGCGTCCCTTAAAGGTCACCCGTTCGGCTCTGCCTCCCGAGGCCGCCATCTGATAGATTTGTGGCCTTCGGCTACGGTCGGAGAGGAAGGCGATCTTTGAACCATCCTGCGACCAGACCGGTTCGGTATCTGCAGCGCGGTTTTGGGTCAGGCGCCGGAGTACCCGACTCTTCAGGTTAAGCTGGTAGATCTCCGAGTTGCCATCACGAGAGAGGGAGAGTGCCAGGCTCTTCCCGTCTGGAGACCAGGCCGGGGCACT
>JABHIC010000012.1 GCA_018671205.1 Gammaproteobacteria bacterium | reverse complement strand
GATGTAGACCAGTACAAGCAGTGGCGGAGCGATAAAGAGGCTGCTGAGATTGACAAGCAGAAACAGCGCGGGGAATTCGACAAGGTTCTGAAAACTACGGTCGAGAAGAAAGATACAGAGATCGCCGCGCTACAGGCACAGATTCAAAAAACATCAATCGATGGGGCTATCCTGACGGCAGCAAGCAGCTTAAATGCTATTGCCCCAGATCAGGTTTCATCGTTAATTCGTAATCAGTTACGCCTCAATGGTGAAGGTGTGGCTGAAGTTATTGACACAAGTGGAAACCCCCGCTATAGTGAAAATGGTGATTTAATGAAACCGTCCGAATTAGTGGGCGAATTCCTGACAGCAAACCCCCATTTTGTTAAAGCAAGTGGAGGTGGGACCGGATCAACTGGAAATGCTGGCTCCTCTACTCCGAAGGCTAAAACGGTGGCTGATATGGTTGCAAACTGGCATACAGGCGGAAAAGCTGAATATGCTAAATCAATCGGCAACCGATAAACTATTTTTAATACTGTCCTAGGAGACAAATACAATGGCAAATGAAACTACCGCAACGAGTCTTGACGACCTGTTCCCCACGATCATCGCGCAAGCAATGTTTACCGCCGAAGAGCAGTCCATCATGCGTGGGCTAGTCAAGAATTTTGACATTGGCTCAACCGCTGGTACCACCATTCAAGTACCAAAATACAGCCAGCCTTCCGCTGCTGCTTTGACTGATGGTACTGATATGGCGGCTACTGAGGTGACTACCAGTTCTGTATCGATCGCTGTTGGTGAGCATGGTGTACGCGCTGATCTGACTGATATGGCGGTACGTGGCTCAGGTAACGCTGCCTCTGATATTGGTACTGTTCTCGGTTCTGCTGTAGCTACTAAGCTGGATACTGACCTGATCGGCCTGTTTGACGGCTTCTCTACTTCACTCGGAGCTACCACTACAGAGCTAAGTGTAGATTACGTTGCACAGGCTGTTGCCACGCTTCGTAACGCTAAGGTGCATGGCCAGTTGGTTGGTGTGTTCAATCCGCTTCAGTTGTATGCAATGATCAACTCTCTCACAGCGGCTGGTGTCAATCCTAATGCAGGTGACATGCAGAATCAGGCCATGCGTGAAGGCTTCGTTGCTCGCATTCACGGGGTAAACATCTTCTCCTCTGCTAATGTTGCAGTCGATGGCTCCGGCGACTCAAAAGGTGCAATCTTCGCGGTTGATGCTCTTGGTCTGGCTATGAAGCGCGACATTGACATCGAGCCAGAGCGTAACGCGTCCTTGCGAGCTTGGGAGCTTAACGCCACTGCGGTTTATGGTGTTGGTGAGCTTGACGACACTTACGGTGTTGAGATGTACTTCGACGCGGGTATTTAGTAGTAAATAGGGATTAATAGAGTGGCACTATCAGACGACAATGACCTGCTGGATTATGTACCAGACCTTGAGTCCTTCGGGATTGAGGACTTTGCAGACGACCACGCCCGTGCGGAAGCCGATATTTATCGACAACTACGCGCCGGGTGGTTCGTCAAGACAGGTTATTCAGGTGAGATGGATTCCACTCTATTGACCCCGACACAGCTAACCCGGCTCGGTGTGTACCGTGTGCTGGGTTGGTATGTGTTCCCCAAATTAACAAAGTGGTCAGACGAACAAGATCGCTTTGAAAAGCAGATGAACCATTATCGTGGTGAGTATGCTAATGAATTCGAGGCCGTGTTAAGAGATGGGGTTGAGTATGACGCTAACGAGGACGATACCGTCTCAGATAGCGAGAAAGCTCCCGTTCATCACGGTCGATTGGTGCGGTAATGCAGATTACCGTCTCAGACAATGGCGTTTTCCAGAGGCTGCAAGGCAGCATAGGAAGAGCCACCAAACGCGCTCTGGCTAGAGCAGCAGCAGCGCAAGAGCTATCTATAAAACATAGAACGGCTAAGGGTAAAGGCTTGAATGGTAAGTTTAAGCCCTACTCTGCTGATTACATCGAGTACAGAGAGAGTAAAGGGCGACAGACGGCCCCAGTTAATCATCACTTCACAGGCCGAATGCTTGCATCCATACACTGGAAGGCTAACCGCAATCGAGCTAAGTTATTCTTCAGCTCGTCAGCTGAAAAGAAAAAGGCCGCTTGGACTCATGCTCTACGCCCATGGTGGGGCATTACAGATAGAGAGCAGGCGACCATTAACCGGATATTCAGTAAAGAGCTTGCGAGGGTAGTATGAGGGAGGATATCGCTGATAATCTTATAGAGACACTGGAGGGCATAACCTCTCCGGTGGTTGCTCATG
>JABHIC010000134.1 GCA_018671205.1 Gammaproteobacteria bacterium | reverse complement strand
TCGATAGCCGCAAGGTGACACCCCACTCTCATACACCATGAGAGTGGGGTGTTTTTTTGTGGCTACTCCGAAACGACTATCGCACTCTTTGCTGGTCTCGCAACGCTGTAATCTGCTCTTCTCCCAAGCCTGTTTTTTCTGCTATGGTTTTATTGCCCAGGATATCCAGCAGGTTTATGGCAACTTGATCAACAGCCTCTTTCCGGGCAGCTTCCGCCGCTTCTATTGCTGCTTTTTCTGCTCTTTCTGCTTTTATTGCCGCCTCTTTTTCAGCTATTTTTTTAGCCTTGGCGACTGCCGTCTCAATCGACCCTTTTTGGAGCCAGATCCAGTCGTGCTGCCTCTGTTGCAACTCTAGCTCATCTGCACTCATACAGGCTGTGTTGACGATCTCAAAGGCATCCTGGGTGGAGTAGCTTTTGGCGGCATTGTAGAGTACCCGTTTCTCAAAACCGTTGACATTGAGTACCTGCATCTCAATGATTACACTACTTCCATCAGTGAGCTCCGCCTTGACATCAACATAGCTATCCTTCATCCCCTCTATCTGTGGAACTTGATAGGGACCTTTGATCTGCAGGGTGGTTATTTTGTGCACATCATCCAGCTCTAACACTGCATTAAGAAAGCTGACCAAGAGCGGTACGCTCTCTTTGCTACCAAATACCTTTTTGAAGGCAAAGTCTGTTTTTACATCTAGAAACTCCATCATTTGCTCCTAGTTTTAGACTTGGCAGGTCACCCCCCTTCCGATCCATCCTCCTGCCCGAGGGAGGGAAGCGTACTACCATCACTTTAGAGGTGCCCTTTAGCAACAATTGATATCCACCCTACATGGCGGGAAGATCATAAAACTCCGTACCTACAAGTAGATCTCTATGTACCTCATGCATCTGTCTTGCTGACTCACTTTCTGAAATAGTTCGGTATAACCGGCTCTTAATATTATTGCATTGATCAACATCACCTAACCCCTCATAAGCCTTATGCAGGGCAATTAATCCAAAGGTGTGGTTGGGGTAGGCCTGGAGGCGCTCTTCAAACAAAGAGATGGCTCGTGCATAGTTACCCACCTTTAGGTTGTAATTATTAATAAAATTCAGATCCAAATTTAACTTATAGGTGAAGTTTTTTAATTCATCCGCAGTACAGGTATCGGTATCAAAAAAGCGCTCACAGTAGGCGCTATTTTCCCATAGATCCTCATCATTATGGTTCACAGCCCCCATCTCTGCAAACTGATTAAACAGTTCACTACCCACAAAAGGTATCGCTGTCAATATAATAAACCAATCGGCCTGCAATGTTCTCATGTAATCAGCGCCTTCCCTCATCATCTCTTTTGTCTCATTGGGAAAGCCAAAGATAACATTGACCCGTGTAATAAGCCCTTTACTACGGCTGTAGGAGACGAGCTCTTTTGCTCGCTCAAGTTTTATTTTCTTCAGAATAATCTCATTTTGAACATATTGCGAAGCAGAATCCAGCGCAAACAATATACTACTAACCGTTTCAGAGACTGAATCTATCATTTTTAGCGTTGTCGTATTACAATGAAACCCCTGATTTTGAAAATCAAAATTCTGGATATCCATTGACTTAAACGCTTCCTCAAACTCCAAAAACCTTTTTTCATTAATAAACTGCATATCATCCATAAAGATAAAGCTGGTAACTCCATATCTTTTATACAGCTCTGTCGCCTCTCCTAAAATATTTTCTACACTCCGCTTTCTAAATTTACGATGATTCATGGAGACACTTCCTGCACAAAAAGTACATTTATAAGGACACCCTCGACTCCCCATCATTTCAGTAATCTTAACCTCATCATCTCCATAACGCTTTAAGGTTTTGTTTGCCTTAACATAGACCGGAAAATTAATTAGACCCCAATTAGGGTATGGCAGCTCATTCAAATCAGGTAACTGACAGATATCACAAAAGCCTGTACCAATATCCTTCTTACTATAAACACCCTGAATACTCTGACCACCATCACCCATAAAGCTATCCATAAACTCCATTAAGGCAACTTCTGATTCACCACGAAAAACATAATCAATTTCATTTTTCTGCAAAATATATTCTGCAACTACCGTTGCATAGACTCCGCCCACTATAAATGTTGCATTGGGCCACAGTGTTCTATAAATCTTCACCAGTTGTTTGAAAAATTTATATGATGTTGTAAACATCAGTGAGATTGCAATAATATCAGGATCACTTGAGACTCCTTTTACCGCAATACCTTCAATAAAATCATCCACACTACGATAACTATCAAGCTCATCCAGCTCCTCTACATAGTCAACAATAGATTGATTTACATTGGTTTTGAATTTCTCTTCAAGACATGCCGACAAATATAAAACCCCTAAAGGGAGGCTCTTCCCCTCCTTATTGTAGGCTGTATCAAAGGATTCTTCTTTATCTAATAATTGGCCTTCCATTTCCGAATATGTCACACCTGACAACTGTACAAACAAGATAGATATTGGTTTCATGCTTTATTCCATTGATGCATTATCATTAAAAGTTCAACGTCTGAATCTGTACATACACAGATACCATCCCTCCGGGGATATTCACTACCGATTCACCAGCCCCAACTGGTATAGCCGTAACATTCCCTTCAGTACACGCCGCCAGTGTATCTTCGTCACTTGGCTTAACGCAGAGAGATCATGATTTCCATCCGCGTATGCCAATAGATGCAACCACTCTCTGGGAGCAATATCGGCCTCATCTGTTGCAGGCTCCAACGCGCGGTCCCCATCACACTGCAAAAATGAGATGGATGAGTAGAGCCCCTCATATTTTCCCAACTGGGGTTCACAAGGGGTTGTTACCCGGTAGCTATAATCCTGCTCCATCAACCCAATCACCGATTGCATGGTATGCAGTGCCCCTTTCAGCCCCCGTTCAGTCACTACCGAAAAATCATCCAGTGAGGTGTGATAACCGGGATACATCCCATAGCGGGAGCGGCAGAAACCGACCACAGGCAGATCAATACCTGGGCTACAATATTGCCGCTCATCCGAACCCCGATCAAGAAAACTATAGTAGGCCACATGATCCGTCTCATCCAGTGCGGACAAGACTGTTTTCAATATACGATCCGCATAGGTACCTCCGAGACGAGAGGGGATCATCGAATACCCCCCCTCATCCCCCACACAGGAGAGGACAAAGCCGGCAATTGTCCTCTCCTTCATCACCTGGTGGTTGCGACTCAGGTAACTGATTGCACCAATCGCCTCTGGCACAAAGAGAATCCGATAAGTATATCGCCGCTCTTTAAGAGAGTACAACCAGCGAGCCAATGCGGCCGCCACTACCGGACCGGAGAGCTCATTATTGGCCATTGATGGGTGACAGATATAGGTGGAGAACAGCACCTCCTGCTCCTCATCCCCCGGAATAATCAGCTCACCATAATTAAGCACCCCATCAAAGTGCCTACTTTTAATCACCACATGGTAGTGCTGATCCGATAGTTGTTGTCGCTGCTGATCCGTGAGACAGAACCCCCAGCGCCGGCTGTAGTAGGAGGTGACATAGGGGATCGCATCGGGCTGATCAGGGAGTGAGTAGAGGTACGGCTGCAACTCGTCCAGAGAGAGCCAGCGATCCACCGGTTCCGAGTAGCCCATAATGTGGAGGTTATGGTTGGCAAAATCAATGACCCGATTCCCACCACGATCCTCAATATAGGCGGCCTCGATCGACCACTCCTGAGGTACTCTCCAGCCAAAGACCTCTTCTCCAGATGGTACCTCTCCAATCTTGAGATCAGGCAGTAGCCCCTGCAGATAGCGCAGTGTCTCTCTAACCCCTTCTCCAATGATAGAACGGTGGATGGGATAGAGATCTTTGGCCCACTGCAGTAACTCGCTACCGTCCTGCTCTAACGGTTGGGAGGAAGAGGGTAGCTCGTCAGCTTGAACCGTCATAGCTCATGACTGACGATCAAGCGTGGACTGTACGAACTGGCACAACTGCTCCACTGTCGAGAAGAGGTCACGGATGGAGCCATCAAATTGCAGCTCCACCTGAAACTCTCTCCGAATCTCCTCAACAATGGTCATGATACTAAACGAGTCGATAATCCCCGAATTGAGCAGCTCATCCTGTAGCCCCACCTCGACATTCAACACCTTTGCAGATGCCACAATCTCTCTCACCTTATTACAATCCATCATTCCTCACCTAGCTGTTTTCGATCCACTTTTCCATTACGATTCTTCGGTAACTCATCCACTCTAACCACCACTCTCGGACGCATATAGGTCGGTAGCTTCTTCTCCAACAGCGTGATCACAAAATCCTCATCCACCTCGCCATGATAGTAGAGCTGAATGAAACCGGAATTGCCACCTGTTTTATAGATTGCACACGCCTCCACAACCGCTGATTCCGCCAAGATCACCGACTCAATCTCCGGTAACTCAATGCGGTGCCCCATATGTTTGATCTGATAATCCACCCGTGAGACAAACTCCAGCTCACCCGTGCGGCGCGCCCTCACCAGGTCACCACTCTTGTAGTAGCGATCATTGAGCAGTGGAGAGGAGGGGTTGGAGATGAATACCTTTTCACTCAGATCTTCCCTTCCCCAATACCCCTTCCCTACCGCCCCCCCTCCTAAAATAAGCTCCCCTACTACGCCACACTCAACGGGACGGTTATGCTCATCGACAATCGCATAGTCAAAGTAGTCGCTAATCACCCCAATGGGGGCAATCTGCACCATATTCTCCTCGGAGAAATCCTCTTCACTAATCCGATAGATGGAGCAGATACAGGTACACTCGGTGGGTCCATACACATTAATCAGTGCGACCGGATGGTTGCGGTAGAGCTCCCAGAGCTGGCGCAGTGAGGATTTGGGGAATGCCTCCCCACCAAAAATAATTTTTCGTATCGTCCGCAGCGAGGCGACCTGACGTGATGCCACCGAGAGATGGTAGACGAGCAGTGAGGGTACCGAGAACCAGACTGTGATTTTGCTTTCTACCAGATACTGGAACAGCCTGGCACTGTCGATCAGCAGCTCATCTGCCACCGGGTAGAGGGTTGCCCCGGTAAACAGTGAGCCGTAGAGATCAAACACCGAATTATCAAAATATTGCTTATTGAGACCACTCACTCGATCTTCCGGAACCACCTGAACGCAATTTTCAATCCATGAAATCAGGTAGAGAAGGTTCCCATGACTAATAGAGACCCCTTTCGGTACCCCGGTAGAACCAGAGGTAAACATGATATAGGCGATCGAGGTATCCCCCACCCGACCTACCATCGCCTCTGCCTGTGGTTCGCCATCCTCCAATAATAGCTTGATCTCACAACAGGTATGGTCAGCTTGAAGTGCCTCTTGCAGCGCATGAGCAACCCCGTCATCAATCACCACCAGTGGATCATCCAACACCCCCATCTGCGCCAGAACCCGGTCTGGTGGTGATTGCGTATCATAAAATGAGTAGGGAACCCCCAGTTTGAGGCAGGCGAGCAGCACCACATAGACCTCAAACTGCTTGGAGGCTGGCAGTGCGACAACACCGCTCTCCACCCCCCCCCACCGGATCAGCCCAGCGACAGCACGCTCGGTGGCGTTATTCAGCTGATCGTAGCTGTAGCCATGCGAACCGAAACAGAGCGCCTCTTTCTCACCATATCGCTCAACAATATCGCTAAAGTGCTGACTGAGGTTGTGAAACCGCTGGCTCATGACAGCAGGTAGTAGTGTGGATCGACTGACATCCGCGCTACCATATGGTTAAACAGGCTCTCTGCATCGGTCAGTTGCACCGTTGCCCCTCCTATCTGAACCACCTCAAGTAGCCCCTCATCACTCATCTCCTGTTCAAGCGCCTCATAGTTATAACCATAAATCTGCTCTGCGGTACGCATAAAACTGTAGAAGTGGCCCGACTCCCGCTTACCTGCCTCATCCTCAAACAGTCCGTCAAACCTCACCCTAGCTCGATAACCCAACTTCGTATGATGTTCATCGACATACTGCTCCACATAGTGAATAAACGAGGGGTTAAAGAGTCGGGTTCCAAAGTTCATAATCAGGCTATTCTGTTTTCGATGCATAATCTGGAAGAGTGAGTTCGTACCAAAACTATCCTCATAGCTGCTGATATATTCTGACTGATTCTCACCCAGTACCACACAGGAGAACATGGGATCACGGCTACGATAGCTCTCCGGTTGAGCAATCAGATAGTTGGGCAGCATCCCCAGATGGGTACGATCCTTTCTTGAAAAGAGCCCTGAACCACCCGCCCCCCAACTGAAGGTGAATGATGGCATGATAATCGACTGGGGCGCGGTGAGCGTCTCCCTGAACAGCCCCAGCAGGGAGACAGCCAGATGTTCCCGTCCCTCTACCGCGGGGGATATCGCACCTATCGCTGCAAGATCCATCGCCACATAGAGGTCTCTGCCCTGAAGAGAGAGGGAGGACAACCCATGCAGAATCGTCTCCTCCGAAATCTCTTGGCCATCAAGGGCAAACAGGACGGTCATTCCTCACTACAACTCCACAACTTCAGCATGGGCATCACACCATTGATGAAAAAAGTTAATCAGCTCTTCATCCATCGCCAGATAGCGCCCGAACACCTGCTGTATCTCCTCATCATCAACCATCTCCAGGGCATGTTCCAGCAGCGCTTCTGCCTTCTCCTTATTCCCTCTCTTTTTCATCGCATAGGCCAGTGCAATCGCCCCCAATAGATGCTTCTTATGGTGCAGCACAACATACTCAAAGAAACCAATCGCAAAATCCAGATTTTTTCCATCCCCAACCAGATTATGGTTTTTGACAAAATTGATCATCAGGTTATGGTGATAGGTTTGATCCGTGACCCACTCCTTATTCCAATGCTCGGTCTCAATGGCCGCATTGCGGTGGGAGAACCAGCCCAGATCGACTGTATCCGTATTGAGATATCCATCCTCAACACATTGATCGAAGATCTCTGTACCGGGATAGGGGGCAAGAATACTGAAGGTAGACCAGTCTGCCTTGGCAATTTCTGCCCACTCAAAGGTCTTCATGATGTCCTCTTTGGTCTCATAGTGCATACCGGTAACGAAGTTGGCGGTAATCGGTAGCCCTATCTTCTTACACTCATTGATAATCACCAGTGATTTATCCAGATTAACCGGCTTTTTCATCTTTTTCAATATTCGAGGAGAGGCTGATTCAATTGAAATTGAGACCTTCTTGCACCCACTCTCTTTCATCGCACGGACAATCTTCTCATTGGAGTTAAAGGAGGCCATATTGACCACCTGCCAGGTGACATTTCGCTGTTTCAGTCCATCACAGATGTCGAGCATACGCTGTTTATCGATGGTCATATTGTCATCCACAAAGACAATATCCCTGATATCGTATCGATTAATCAGGATGTCTACCTCGTCCAGCACATTCTGAGGGGAGCGTTTTCTAAATGAGTATCCCCAAGAGTCGGATACATTACAGAAGGTGCACTGATAGGGACATCCACGTTCCGTCACCATCGGTACTGAGACCCCATAATCCTCCAGTGAGGTGTCGTTGAACATCTTGATGTATTTTTCCAGACCCACAATATCCCAATCCGGGAACGGAAGGCTATCCAGATCCCAGATATAGTTATCCCGATCCCTGGTAATCAAATGCCCCCCTTCACGATAGGCCAGCCCACCAATCTCATCCATCGCCACCTGTTGACCACCGTTCAGCGCATGTAGCAGTGAGAGCAGTGTCACCTCCCCCTCACCCTCCACCAGGTAGTCGATATTCTGATCATCCATCGTCTCCTCAATCATCAAGGTAGGGTGTCCACCACCGATAATCACCGGCACCTCTCTATTCACCTCTTTAACCACTTCAGCAATATAGTGTGCCCACTGGTGGGCGTAGACATACATAGATGAGATACCCACCAGATCATAATTTCTATGCTCCAGTCGCTCACGAATAACCCTCTTGAGCTTCTCGACCGTATTTCCATCATCAACAAAATAGAGGTCCAGTTGTGGATCAAACATCTCAACCTCATACCCCCCCTCGCTAAGAGCCGATGCCAGGTATCCAATACCGAGTGGAATATTGATCACCTCCGCAATATTGGCACTGATTGCCCCCCCCCCACCACTCCATAAGGTTGCCGGTGATTTTACCAACAGAATCTTGCGATATTTTCTCTCCCCGGTCACACTGAGGTCGGATAGTTTCATATCCTTCTTGCTCGCCTTGGTGCGAGAGATATTCTTCTGTAACAAAATCCTATTTGAAACATTTTTCATCGGTTACCACTCCAATCTCGATCATCTCTAAGGGACTGTCCAACACTAACTTCCCGGATATTGCGCCGTAATATTGGACAGCGCCTAAGTTTGTATCTATTTCCAGCCATGAACATTCCACATTGCGGTGAGTATCTGATCATCCTCACTCATATTTACAACTTTTCTGCACTCAAATTTAGAAAATTTATCCCCAAATAGTTGGTAAACATCCGCCTTATCCGCAAAAAATGTAAGCCCTGCCTCAGAAAAGATAGGGTCTGAAAACTCCCTGAATGCATGATGAGATATCTCCTTACTATTTTGGTGAACGGGGTGATCCCAGGCCAACATAACAGAGAAAAACTCCCCTCCATGCCTCAATACCCGAACTACCTCATCATGCATCTGCTGAATATCCCGCATACTGTTATGGGTTATTGAAATTCGATCAATCACCAGATCAAAGTGACCATCCTCCCAAGGCAACTGTGAAATATCACCAACCCGGATATCCGCCTCCAACCCATCACCCGCCAGATACTGCTTGGCATAGTTGACCGCTGTTTTAGAGAGGTCAATCCCGGCACATTGAAACCCCTCTCTGGATAGAAACCAGAGATTATTTCCAGATCCACACCCCACTTCCAAAACCCGTAAGCCACTACGGTCACGACCCGCAGACCAACGAAACAGATCACTCACCACCGTATCATATGGATAGCGATTCAACTGTCTCCCTTTTGAGTAGACCTTCTCTTCCCAACTGCTCATTCATTCACTCTTTCGATTAACTCGTCTGAGGAGAACCCCAATAAAATACCGTTCACTCTACCCCCACCATAAGCAATATTATTCCTGATAATTGCCTCTACTCGATATCCCGCTTTCTCAAAAGCTCGGGTAGAGCCACGATTGATCTCATAACAGCCAGCTGAAATTTGTTCAACCCCAACTATTTGCATCACAAATTTTGTCATTGCCCGGATCGACTCGGTTGCAATCCCCTTTCCCCAGTATAACTTTTCCCCAATAACAATTCCAAGATCACCCGTTTTGTGGCGTCTTTTGGTGTAGGTGAATTTAATATTTCCAATGTGCTGACCGGAGTTCTGATCAAAAATCCCATACAGATAGGTATCTGGATCAAGCTCTGCAGCGGATACAAAGGCAGAAACAGAATCATAGCTCTGCTGCTCATATTTAACCTCCAGAAACTCATTCACTACGGGATCATTCATCCAGGCCACGTATCGCTCCGTTACATCAGCAACCCGCAACGGCCTAAAATAGAGACGCTCACTCTGAAACTGCTCTTTCACCTTCACTCCTGTTCATCCTCAGCTAAGGAACCTCTTAGTTATATCGACCAATTTCCTCTAAACCGTAATCAATATCTCGATTATCCTAGAATCCTCAGTTGAACAGGCCAGAGTGTGCGTATAGGCGTGCGCAGGACAAGGCACAACGACGCGGAATAGTCAGCTATTGCAAGGAGTTGTAACGCAGTAATGCGTGCGCCTGTGCGTGCAATCTGGCCTGTAGCGTTCTTCACTCTCTGGGTGAACTGAATACT
>JABHIC010000011.1 GCA_018671205.1 Gammaproteobacteria bacterium | reverse complement strand
GTGGTGGTGGTGGTGGGGGAGGGGGTCTCCACTGAGGCGGAGGGGGTGGCGGCGATGCGGCGTGTGGATCAGCGGGCGTTGTTACTCTTTCTGGTCAGCCCGGAAGCGCAGGCAGCATCCTCGCTACAAGGGGTAATGAGGCCGGGTGAACTCCTGTTGCCGACCCCTCTGTTCAGGCCGCAGGCGATCCATCTGCTAGACCACCTCTGTGGGTATTGGTATCAGCAACGGAAGGCAGCGTTCGCACAACAGCAGACTGAGGAGACACTCGAATCGGTACTGGAAAGCATGGATGAGTCGGTACTGGTTGCGGATCAGCAGGGGCTGCTTCTCTACGTCAATCGGGCCGCTATCCAGCTCTTGGGCGGGCGCAGACAAGAGATGATTGCGACCCCTCTACCGACCATTCAGCGTCTGTTGAAGTATGAGCCTACCCCCTCTCAAGGGGAGATTACGATTGACAACTATAAGGGGAAACGGCTGCCGGTTCACTACGCCTACCGCTACTGGGGAAGCTTACGTGGGGAGGGGAATGAGGTGCAGAGTGAGGAGAAGCAGCAGCGGCGAGTGTTGATTTTGCAGGATCGGAGTCATCAGGCCCGGGTCGGAGCCAGAGAACAGTATGCGGCCTTTCAGTCTGGGGTGGCAGAGATGTCGGCCAATATTCTTCACCATGTTGGCAATACCATTCAGTCTACCCTCTCTTCATTCGGGGAGCTGTCACAAAATGTTGATGAGCTGAAGCGGCTACAGGAGGCGCTTCTCCGGGGGCAACAGAAAGCGACGGCGGGGAGTGGCATCCCGATGGAAAAGGTCACCCGGGCATTGGCTCATCTAGGTGAGGAGATGGACTACTCTCGCCAGCGGGTTAACAAGGGGTTGGATCAGATTGTCGCCTCGATCCGAATCCTGCAGCAGGGGCCAAAATTGCAGGGCGGTACCCATCGCTTTTCGTTATCCCAGCTGGTGGATGATCTGCTGATTCTATCGGCAGGAGATCTGCGGAGTAGAAAAATCAGGGTGGTTAAGGAGGTTGATGGGGCACTCTCAGAGGTGCGGTTACCCAGAAATCGGCTTCTTCATGTACTGACTCTGCTAATGAAGAACAGTATGGAGGCGATAGAGGAGCGCATTCAGTGCGGCAGTCTGAAACCGGGGATGGGGGAGATCTGGATCAAGGCAAACCAGCAAGGAGACCACTTTACGATAGAAATTGAGGATAACGGGGATGGTATTGACCCCTCCATTGAGAAGAAGATCATGCACTATGGGTTTACAACCAAATATAATAATCAGGGGTTTGGTCTTCATCTGGCAGGGAACTTTGCCAAAGATATGAGGGGGGGCTGAAACTCAATAGTGAGGGAAAAGGGGAGGGGGCCGTGGCTGAGCTGCTCTTGCCGCTGGGATGAATGAGTTCTCCATATGGGGGTAATGTTGGGTATAATTACACGCTGTTTTTCTATTTTACGGTCACTGTAGTGGCTATTGATATCACCGGTTTAACACTGTATTTAAGAGGTAAATGATGGATTTTCTTTCTGGCTTGCGCATAAAAACCAAGTTGATGCTGATGATTACGATCCCATTGGTAGCGATGCTCTATTTTTCGATAAATATCCTGTTGGAGCAGAATCAGCAGCAGGAGGAGATGGAAAAACTGGGAGAGCTGAGTGTGCTGGTTGGCAACCTCAGCAGACTGATCCATGAGACTCAGAAAGAGCGGGGGGCCAGCGCCGGGTTTACCGGCAGTAAAGGGAAGAAATTTGCTGAGATGCTACCCAAACAGCGAAAAGTGACAGATCAGAGAATTACTGAGCTGAAAAGTGGGCTCTCCTCTCTCAACCCTGACCGTTACGGCAAGCGTTTTGCGAAACAGTTGGCCGCCTTTCTGGCAGATATTGAACAGCTTGCGGCAACCCGTGATCAGGTGAGCCGTCTGGCACTGCCCCTCCCCAAGGTGGTGGGTTGGTATACCGCGATGAATGCCAAACTGCTAGCGGTGGTCGAAAATATGCCCCATGTGGTCTCTGATGCGGAGCTGGTGGCAAAGATCACCGCCTATGTTAACTATCTTCAGAGTAAAGAGCGGACCGGTATTGAGCGGGCGGTGTTGAGCGCCACCTTTGGTGGTGATCGCTTCGCCCCGGGCATGTATAAGAAGTTTATTGAGCTGGTTGCTGCGCAAAATAATTTCATCCATGTATTTAATGCGATGGCCTCGGCATCGGATAAAAAAATCTACCTCACGATGATGAAGCATGAGTCAGTTGCCCAGGTTGAGACGATGCGCAAGACCGCCTTTGAGAAAGCGCAGAGTGGTGGTTTCGGGATTGATGCAGAGCAGTGGTTCAAGACGATGACTCTGAAGATTAACCAGTTGAAGCAGGTGGATGACCAGCTCTCTGAGGGTATTGCGGATCGCTCTGCTGAGCTGTTGGAGGGGGCGACACTGCTCTTTCGTTTTTACCTGCTGCTGGTGGTGGTGCTGTTTGGGCTAACCGTATGGATGGCGCGTCGGGTGAGTGGCGCAATCCGGGAGTCTGTTCTCGATATTGGCCAAGTGGTTCAGGTGGTCGTTGATGAGGGGAAGCTCTCAACTCGGGTGGAGGTTCGCTCCAAGGATGGTATCGGTGAGATTGGTCAGAATATTAACCGCTTGCTGGATAAAATACAGCTCTCCATTGGTGAGGCCAATACGGTGGTGACGGATATCGCCCATGGAGTTTTCAGCAGCCGGATGAGTGTGGCGCTCAATGGGGACCTGCAGGTGCTTAAAGAGGGGGTCAATAACTCGGCGGATAGTGTTGAGCGCACCATGAGTACCCTCAAAGAGGTGATGGATGCGATTGCGAATGGCCGTTTTGATTACCGTCTGGAGGGGGTAGAGATGGAGGGGGAGTTCCGTGACTCACTGCTCAATGCGATGGAGGGGATGGAGGTCATCCTCACGGATATCAACCAGGTGATGGGTGCGGTGGCTGAGGGCAGGTTTGATGCGCGGGTTACCGAAGAGGCGAGAGGGGATATGGATACCCTGAAGCAGAATCTCAACGGCTCCCTTGAGAAGCTGGGGGATGCCCTGAAAGAGACGGTACAGGTGGCGAACAAGATGGGAGAGGGGGACCTGACGGTCAGTGTTGAGGGTAATTACAAAGGAGCCCTGGGGGTACTGAAAGATTCGATCAACACCACACGAGCCAATTTTGAGCAGATTGTGGGCAAGGTTCGCAGTGTGGCTCATCTGGTACACAGTGGTGCGGATGAGATCTCCAGAGGGAGCCTGGATCTCTCCAGCAGAACCTCTGAGCAGGCGGCCAGTCTGGAACAGACGGCTGCCAGCATGGAGGAGATGGCGAGCACGGTGAATATGAATGCGGATAATGTGGCTCAGGCCAACCAGCTGGCAGCCGAATCCCTACAGCGAGCCAAGGAGGGGGGTGAGGTGGTTGCCAATGCGGAGCAGGCGATGGAGGGGATCAATGATTCGAGCAGCAAGATTGCCGAGATTATCAGTCTGATCGATGGGATCGCCTTCCAGACCAACCTGTTGGCACTCAATGCGGCGGTTGAGGCGGCACGAGCCGGTGACCATGGCAG
>JABHIC010000133.1 GCA_018671205.1 Gammaproteobacteria bacterium | reverse complement strand
CCCCATCTTGGAAATCTCTTCATGCCTTTGATCTACATCGAAGAAGCTGGGCTGCATTTCGGAATTATCCTGAGTTATTTTCTAAGTTCTGACTGTATCAGTTTGAGATGGAAAAGGGGGTATTTTTAGAGATCCCCTTAAATGTTGCTATTGCTCATTTGTCTGATGAGAGTGATTTTTATAGGCAGTTCAGGGCTGGTGATATTGGAGTCAGCTTTTGGGAAAGTGATGATTCATTGTTTGGTGCATTGAAACGTTCATTAGGATTTCTTTATTACTAAAAAAAGCCGGATCAATTTTATCTCAGGGTCATTGCCACTGAAAAAATCGCGACCTTGGTCGCCCTGCACACCTTTTAGTCTGGCAACCCAGAGCCAGTTTTCATCTTCGGGGGTGGTTCAGTGTGCTGGCCATGAGGATTTTGTGAAGCAGCTGATAAGCCCCTTCAGGATGACTCTGAAAAATGCGTTCGGACTTTTGGTAGATCATCAGAGACAAGGTATCATGGCTTAATGATCTCCCCTTCCCCTGAACCCATCCATAGAATCCGCGAGATTCCCTACAACTACACCTCTTTCTCGGATCGTGAAATCATCATCCGTTTTCTCGGTGAAGAGATGTGGGAGGTGCTTAACCAGTTGCGCGGTCAGCGCCAGACCGGACGTTCGGCCCGTATGCTGTTTGAGGTGTTGGGTGATATCTGGGTGGTACGGCGTAACCCCTATATTCAGGATGACCTGATTGAAAATGGTCGTCGCCGGGCCTCACTGGTCCATGCCCTGAACCACCGTCTGGATCAGATTGAGGCGCGTGCCGACGAGAACCGTCTGGCGTTACAGCTATCGGGCAAGACCCGTGAGGCAGTTGGGCAGTTTGAGTCCTGGACCAACCACCAGGCGACACTGCGTAAGAGGGCGCTACGTAAACTGGCCAGGGTCACCCGTAGAGATAATATTCAGTTTGATGGTCTGGCACGGGTCTCTCATGCCACCGATGCCTCGGACTGGCGGGTCGAGTTTCCATTTGTGGTGGTGACTCCCGACAGTGAGAAGGAGGTTCGACGGGTTGTTGAGGTCTGTATCGAGCTGGGGCTGACCATCATCCCGCGTGGCGGGGGTACCGGCTATACCGGTAGTGCCGTACCGCTGGAGGCGGATAGTGCGGTGATCAACATCGAGCGGTTGGAGAAGATCGGCCCCATTGTGATGCGCACTATTCCGGGGGTAGAGGCGCCGGTTTCCACCATTGCGGTAGAGTCCGGTGTGGTGACTTTCCGTGTCAGTGAGGCGGCCAGTGCAGAAGGGCTCACCTTTGCGGTGGATCCAACCTCACAGAGTGCATCGACGATTGGCGGCAACATCGCGATGAATGCGGGGGGCAAGAAGGCGGTGCGTTGGGGGACTACGCTCGATAATCTGATCTCATGGAGAATGGTGACGCCCCAGGCGGAGTGGCTGGAGGTGGAGCGGATCAACCATAATCTGGGAAAACTGCACGATCAACCTATGGCTGAGTTTCGCCTGCAGCGCTATCAAAAAGATGGCGTGAGTGCCATTGGTGAGCCGCAGACTTTGCGGATTCCGGCAGACCAGTTGCGGCGTCCCGGTCTGGGCAAGGATGTGACCAACAAGTTTCTGGCGGGGCTACCCGGGGCACAGAAAGAGGGGTGTGATGGACTGATCACCTCGGCAGTTTTTCTGCTCCATCGCTCCTCGCCACTGACTCAGACGGTCTGTCTGGAATTTTTTGATCCGGATCTTCACCGCGCAGTCCCCGCGATTGTTGAGACCATTGAGTTGATCCAGCAGCATCCCGATGTTGAGCTCTCTGGCCTGGAACATCTGGATGAGCGTTATGTGAAGGCCGTGCAATACAGTACCAAGGCGGCACGCGCGGATCTGCCGAAGATGGTTCTGCTGGCCGATGTGGGGGGGGAAAATGAGCGTGCGCTGGGCGTAGCGCTGCAGGCCGTGGTGGATGCCGCCAGCGTGCGGGGGGCAGAGGGTTTTATTGCGATCAGTCCCGAGGCTCGCAAGGTGTTCTGGCAGGATCGCTCCCGCACCGCAGCCATTGCCGCCCATACCAACGCCTTCAAAATCAATGAGGATGTGGTCATTCCCCTGGACCGTCTTGCAGACTATGGTGATGGCATCGAACGCATCAATATTGAGCAGTCGATTCAGAATAAGCTGAGCGGTCTCGATCAGCTAGCGCCCCTGCTGCAACAGACAGTTGCTGAGACCACGGAGCAGAGTGAAGAGCTGGTTGAAATTCTCGCCTCGAAGCAGCAGGCCGCAGAGCATCTGTTAGAGGCCGTGAGAGGGCGTTGGCAGCGGTTGTTAGAGCAGCTGGATCAGCAGCTGGATCAAATTTCCGCCACCCTGCTGCCGGAGCTGGGTCTGAGCCCGGATCTGGATCGGGAGAGTACACTGTTTCGACTGCTGCAGCGGCGTCAGTTACGGGTCTCCTGGAAACGGGAGGTGGAGCGCCCACTGCAAGAGATCTTCTCCGGGCAGGAGATGGAGCCACTGCGCCAGCGGATGGGCCAACTCCATGCCGAGGTGAAGAGCCGTCGCCTGTTTGTCGCCACCCATATGCACGCGGGGGATGGCAATGTCCACACCAACATCCCGGTGCACTCCAATAACTATGAGATGATGCAGGAGGCGGACCGTATCGTTGACCGCATCATGGCGTTGGCTCAGACACTGGGGGGGGTGATTTCGGGAGAGCATGGTATCGGTCTCACCAAAATGCACTATCTGGGTCAGAAAGAGGTAGAGGCGTTCAGCCGCTATAAGCGGGAGGTGGACCCTGAAGGGCACTTTAATCGAGGCAAATTGATGGCCGGTTCCGGGCTGGGCAATGCCTATACCCCATCGCTGCAACTGTTGGCACAGGAGGCACTGATTCTGGAGGCCAATGAGCTGGGCGAGCTCAATAATATGGTTAAGGATTGTCTACGCTGCGGGAAGTGTAAGCCGGTCTGTACCACCCATGTTCCGGCGGCCAACCTGCTCTACTCCCCGCGCAATAAAATTCTCGCTACCGGGTTGATGATCGAGGCGGTTCTCTATGAGGAGCAGACCCGTCGGGGGATCTCCCTGCGCCACTTTGAGGAGATGAATGATGTGGCTGACCACTGTACCGTCTGTCACCGCTGTGTAGACCCCTGCCCGGTCAATATCGATTTCGGGGATGTCACTATTCAGATGCGCACCATCCTTAAAAGGCAGCATAAGCGGTGGTTCAAGCCGATAGGGTGGATATCGATGCAGTTTCTCAATGTGACCGACCCACATCTGATTAAGTTGATGCGGCTGGGGCTGGTGACCTGGAGTTATGCCCTGCAGCGCATGGGCCACCAGCTGATGCGAGCCGCCGGGCTGCTCAAGCGACAGAAACGCCCTGCGGCGACCAGTGGCAAGCCCGAACTGCGAGGACAGGTGGTGCAGTTCTTTCAGCGTCCCATGCCGGCGGGGATGGCGCAGAAGAGTCCACGCGCAGTGCTCGGTATTGAGAATGCCAACTTCATCCCGGTGATCCGCAATCCACAGACCACCAGTGTGGAGTCCGAGGCTCTCTTTTACTTCCCCGGTTG
>JABHIC010000132.1 GCA_018671205.1 Gammaproteobacteria bacterium | reverse complement strand
GCGTGCACTGGCTGAGTCGATTCGCACCCGCTTACTCCCTCTTGCCATGCTCTCTACCCCCAACCGCAGTGAGCTACAGCAGCTGGTACCCGAGGAGGAGGATCTTGAGGCGTGCGCCAGCGCGCTACATGCCATCGGCTGCCATAATCTGTTGGTAACCGGAACGGACCATCCACTACCGGGGGAGTCCACCGCACAGGTCTACCATCAGCTCTACCAAAAAGGGGGCGCTGTCCACCCCTTCAATAGCCCACGCCTGCCTCACCACTACCACGGCTCTGGCTGCACCCTCAGCTCGGCGATTACCACCCGAATTGCTCAGGGAGCACCTCTCCAGCAGGCCATCATGGATGGGCTCGCCTTTACCCGGGAGAGTCTCCAGCATGGGAGCCAACCCGCCGAGGGGCAATACTTCCCCCATCGCCTGTTCAGACAACAGGCTGAATATAAATAGTTTCATCAGCGCCTTAATCACACTAGCCTTAATCACACGATGAACCGTCCACTCTCTGGCCTCTACGTACTCACTGACCACCATCTCACCGACAGCGTCGGAGTGGTTCCGGCAGTGGCTGCCGCAATCCAGGGGGGGGCTCGTCTGGTGCAATATCGGAATAAACACGCCACCAGAGCGCGCAAACAGTGGGAAATTACTGACCTGATCACGCTCTGTCGCCCGCTCGGCATTCCCTTGATTGTCAATGATGATATCAATCTGGCTCTGCTGACTAGGGCGGATGGTGTCCACCTTGGGGCAGATGATGGATCGATAGCCGCTGCACGTAAAATGTTGGGAGATGAGGCGATTATCGGTGCCTCCTGTTACAATTCACTCGCCCGGGCGCAGAGTGCAGCCGATGCCGGTGCCAGCTATATCGCCTTTGGCCGCTTTTTCTCTTCGCAGAGTAAACCGGATGCGGTTAAGGCCACGCCAGAGCTATTGAGTGAGGCGAAATCAGTACTATCCATTCCGCTTGCCGCCATTGGGGGCATCAATAGCCACAATGGTAGTACGCTGGTCGAGGCTGGAGCCGATATGCTGGCGGTCATCCACGCAGTATTTGGCGCAGAGGATATAGAACAGGGTGCAGCAGCGCTTGCCGCCCTGTATTTAAGGAATAAACCAATAGAAAAAGGAAAGAAGTAGCATGACCCGTTCACATCAGCTGTTTGAAGAGGCCCAACAACACATTCCCGGTGGGGTTAACTCCCCGGTTCGCGCATTCCGTGGTGTGGGTGGTGATCCCGTCTATATCCAGCGCGCCGAGGGTGCCTATATCTACGATGAGGATGGTAGCCGTTACATTGATTATGTGGGCTCCTGGGGGCCGATGATTCTCGGCCATGCCCATCCTGAGGTGGTGACTACGGTACAGGAGAGCGCCACCAGGGGGCTCAGCTTTGGTGCCCCCACCCGAATTGAGACGCTGATGGCGGAGAAGGTGAAGACACTGGTTCCCTCCATTGAGATGGTACGCATGGTCAGCTCTGGCACCGAGGCGACGATGAGTGCGATCCGCCTTGCTCGTGGCTACACCGGAAGGGATAAGATTGTAAAGTTTGAGGGGTGCTACCACGGCCATGCCGACTCTCTGTTGGTGAAAGCTGGCTCTGGCGCACTCACGCTAGGGATACCCACCTCCCCCGGTGTACCCGCCTCGCTGGCAGAACACACCCTGACCCTGAGCTACAACAACAGCAGTCAGGTGCGTGAGCTGTTTACCAAAATGGGGAGTGAGATCGCCTGTATCATTGTCGAGCCTGTGGCCGGAAACATGAGCTGTATCCCCCCGGTAGAGGGGTTTCTGGAGACCCTGCGCTCTGTCTGCGATGAGCATGGTGCGGTACTGATTCTTGATGAGGTGATGACCGGCTTCCGGGTCAGCCTTGGGGGGGCACAGGGTAAGCTGGGGATCACCCCGGATCTCACCACGCTGGGCAAGGTGATTGGGGGGGGAATGCCGGTAGGGGCCTTTGGGGGCAGACGGGAGATCATGGAGCATCTTGCCCCACTGGGGCCGGTCTATCAGGCGGGCACCCTCTCCGGCAACCCACTGGCAATGGCGGCCGGACTCAAGACCCTGGAGCTGATCTCTGCACCAAATTTCTTCAATAGCCTGGAGTCGAAGGTGGAGTTTCTTACGGATGGGATTTTACAGGGGGCCGCAGAAAACAACGTCCCGATGAGCTGCAACCGTATCGGTGGAATGTTTGGTCTCTTCTTCACCGAGGAGAAGAAGGTCGAAAACTTTGATCAGGTGATGCGCTGCAGCAGTGACCGCTTTAACCAGTTTTTCCACGGTATGCTAGAGCAGGGGATCTATCTGGCACCTTCTGCCTTTGAGGCCGGTTTTGTC
>JABHIC010000010.1 GCA_018671205.1 Gammaproteobacteria bacterium | reverse complement strand
CGGAGATCAACAAACTTGGAGTTGCTCTCCTTGATGAGCTTGAGTACTTTCTGAGACATCTATGGCTCCCTGATTCAATAAAACAAAATATAGACCCTCACAGCCCTGTGAGATGTCCGTGAAAAAATTGGATCGACTCGAAATCGTCTGGATATGAATCAACCGTTAAAATCTTGCATATATGCACGATGCACAATTATATAGCATAAAGTGTGCCCACTCATTAACCATTTGATAACTAGCGAATTTAGCCAGAAATCATGGAAAAACAACCACGAAACGCACTGTTCTTGTGCACAAAACACCCAAAGCGCACCATTTTTGTGCGCGAACTAGTGTGGTGCGACTGAAGAGTCCGGCTCTTTCTCGGTTAAGGATGACTTTTTCTTGGGCAGAGGAGGTTTTTTGGTTCGAATGCCCGGTTTAACCAAAATTTCCAGATAGAAGGATTCAAGCTGACTGGACTCTGCCTGAGAGATCGACTCATTAATAGCCGACAGGTGAACCACCTCGCTACTGGCCTCATCTGCGCCGAATCGGCAGTCAAAGTCCCAAAAATCGACCCCTGGGGGTAATTTCTTCCTCCGCTCCCTCTTGATATATTTTTTGACCTCATTTTTGATCCCCTCTACAAGCCTGGGAACCTTGATCTTCGGATGGGTTAAATTGAATCTCTTTTTCATGATTTTTATAGTAGCAGGGTTGCTACCAAAGATAAAAGGTAATGATTCCGCAGAGAGCAGGGCGGGGGTTCTGACGGGTAATGGATGAAGTTGAGGTCGAAGAGGAGGCTATAAAATTATCATGCGAGGCATGACATACCCTTTTTAGCGACATCCCAGAGTTGATTCGTGGACAGGTCGTGATCAATCATGATCCTCGTATCTTCAAGAAGAGGGGGAGGGGGTGTGAGCGGAGATGCCGTTAGCGCGAGCTTTCTCCTCTTCCATCAATCGGTTGAGTGGCAGGTCTTCATCTTTCAAAATTGCCCGTCGAATACCGCAACACCCTTTTGGGTGGGTATTGATATACCAGAGAAAAAGCCAGATCGCAGCCATTCCGGTACCCGCAACGATTAACGCATCGGTTAATGTGATATCCACTGAAGTCTCCCGTAGGTATTAATTTTTTTTTTATGGTCAGTAGATTTACGATGCTAACATATCGGGATATACAGTTCCTACCTTTATCTGATTGAATATATGCCTTCACAAACCCACGCTAAAACAGCCCAATGTTCTGTGGCTGCTCTTTTTCGTTCAACAAGGGCTTGACCCAACAGACTATAAAATCTACGATTATCGGGTTTTCATACGCAATAAACTTATAATTTTGTCTAATTCATACTTCTTTCCAGAAATCCACGCTCTGATTAATGATGACCTGAGTGCTGTTGATGCGCTGATTCTAGAGCGACTCCAGTCCGATGTGGTACTGATCAACCAACTCGGCCGCTATATTATCAGTGGTGGTGGTAAGCGAATTCGCCCGGTCGTTGTACTGCTGGCGGCTCGTGCCAGCGGGGCAACGGGGGATGAAGCAATCCAGTTGGCTGCGGTGATTGAGTTTATCCATACGGCAACTCTGCTGCATGATGATGTGGTCGACACTTCCGATCTACGCCGTGGAAAAGAGACCGCTAATGCGGTGTTTGGAAATCAGGCCGCCGTATTGACCGGAGATTTCCTCTACTCCCGCGCATTCCAGATGATGGTTGAGGTACAACAGATGCGGGTAATGGAGATCCTCTCCGAGACGACCAATGTCATTGCGGAAGGAGAGGTTCTACAGCTCCTCAATTGTAATGATCCCGACACCACCGAAGAGCGCTATTTTCAGGTAATCTACCGTAAGACCGCTAAGCTATTTGAGGCCAGCGCCCAACTGGGTGCTGTTGTTGCCCAGCAATCAGATACCTTTGAGCACGCTCTGATGGAATATGGAAAACACCTCGGGAACGCCTTCCAGCTGGTGGATGATGCGCTCGACTATAGTGCCACCACAGAGGTGATGGGAAAAAACATCGGTGATGATCTGGCGGAAGGGAAGCCAACCCTACCCCTGATTTATGCCATGCAGCAGGGCACAGCTGCCGAACGAACGATGATTCGTGAGGCCATTGAACAGGGGGGAGGAGAGCAGTTTGACCCTATCATGAAGGCGATTGGCAGAACCGGAGCCATCGACTATACCCTGCAGGCTGCCCGGCAGGCCGTTGAACAGGCCGTTACAGCGGTGAGCGTGCTGCCAGAATCCTCTTATCGTGATGCGCTGATTGCATTGGCTCACTTCACACTGAAAAGAACCCTCTGACCACGGTACCCACTTCGGTAACCTCACGATCATCCATCATCACACTATTGAGGAGCAGAGGATATGAGGCAACTCTCCATCCAGCGTGGATTCACCCTGATTGAGCTGATCATTGCTATCGCAATTATCGCGATTCTGGCCTCTATGGCCATTCCCTCTTATACCCAATACACCACCCGTGCTCACTATGCTGAGGTGGTATTGGCGGCGCAGCCTGTAAAAATTGGGGTCGAGCAGTGTTACCAGATTCGCAGGGTACTGGATGACTGTGATGGCGGTCGTTATGGGGTACCCGCCAACCGTGTCACAGTTGCTGGTGCGGTTGATAACCTCTCAACCAGTAATGGAGTTATCACTATCACCCCGGATGCAACCAATGGCATCCTCGCTACCGACACCTATATTTTAACCCCTACCGCCACCTCCCCACTGAGCTGGTCAGCCAGTGGAGGTGCTATTACCAACGGCTACGCACAATAACCTCTACTTACAAAAAAGGGCGTGTCTATCGACACGCCCTTTTCTGTTTTACCTTCTGTATCTCTGTGCTTCTAGAGATCACTCTCATGTGAGCTGAGGTAGGAGGCGACACCCTCTGGGGTTGCCTTCATCCCATCATCCCCCTCCTGCCAACCCGCAGGACAGACCTCTCCATGCTCTTCGGTGAATTGCAGTGCATCCACCATACGAAGCATCTCATCTACATTACGCCCCAGCGAGAGGTTATTTACCACCTGATGCTGAACCACATTATCTTTGTCAATCAGGAATGAGGCACGTAGCGCAGGCGCACCACCAGGAACCTGAATGCCGTATGCCTTAGTGATTGCTTGAGTCATATCACCCACCATCGCATAACTTACCGCACCGATACCGCCATCCTTAACATCCGTATTCCGCCACGCATTGTGCGTCCAGTGAGAGTCAATGGAGATTCCGATCACCTCTACATTACGCTTTTTAAACTCTTCGATACGATGATCAAATGCCAATAGCTCCGAAGGGCAGACAAAAGTAAAATCGAGAGGGTAGAAAAAGATAACCGCATACTTTCCAGCCTTCGCCTCATGCAGACTGTAGTCTGCCTTGATCTCACCATTTGCCAAAACAGTGGGGGCTTTAAAATCAGGTGCTTCAGATCCAACTAATACGCTCATGTACAACTCCTTTTTGTATTCAATAATTCGAGTGGGTGAATCATAACGACTCTACAGCTCCTGTCAAGACCTACTGTTTTAATCAGGTATAGTAATATTTTCTACCGCAAGAGAAAATGGACGAGGGGTAGAAAAGCCCTCATCGGCTGCCCAGCCATGCCCATAAACCACCTCCCAGGCTGCCGGAAATTGGCCGCTGGAGTCCAGAAAGGGGTGGTAAGCCTGCTCTAGTTGGCGTAATACTGACCGCCCCATCAACCCTCGTCTACGTCCCTGATTCACATTGGTCGCACCTAACCCTTTGAGATCTCTCATCAGAGACATCACGTCCGGGTAACTCAACTGGAAACGGTCCACACTGGTCACCGTCTCGGCAAAACCACTCTGTACCATACGATCTCCAATCTCCTGCAGATCCAGAAAGTGGTTCACATGAACCTGATCATCGACGGCTCTCCAGCTCTGGCGCAACTCTTTCAGGGTATCCCTCCCCAGGGTAGAAAAGGTCAATAACCCACCCGGACGTAACACCCGCCGAAACTCATTGAGTACGCTCTGCAGATCACTGCACCATTGGAGGGTAAAGTTGGAGAAGATCAGATCCACACTCTGGTCAGCCAGCGGTAGCTGCGCTGTATCCGCACAGAGGTAACGCTGTTTGGAGAAGAGCCGTTTCTGCCGTTGCGCCTTGCGCAACATCCCCTCCGCTAGGTCGAGCGCAATGATGCTGCTTTTACCAAAGCGGG
>JABHIC010000131.1 GCA_018671205.1 Gammaproteobacteria bacterium | reverse complement strand
CTGCAGTAATAATCACTTCGTCGATGGTCATGGATTGCAGCCTAAACTCCAGAATAAGAGGCCTTGTTCCCACCTCAATCTTCCTGGTTTCGGGTTCATATCCCACATAGGAGACTTGCAGTTCGTAGCCTCCCTGCTCCAGGGGGAGGTCAAACTTTCCTTCGGGACTGGTGATGGTGCCTTTACCGGGTGCGTAGACCACGCTGGCGCCAATGAGCGTCTCGCCGGTCTCACCATCATATACCTTACCTGTTACCAGCCCCTGCTGGGCAACTGAAAGCATACAAATACTCAGTCCCCACAATAGCAATCCTGTTTTTTTCATAGAAAATCTATATCATCAAAGCATTAGAGAATAAGGACCTTCTCCACCTGCACCATATCTCCAAACTTTACCCTCAAGTGATAGAATCCGGAAGGATACTCATCGGTGTTGATCGCCCTGTTGAGACTGCCTGTCTCAATGTTTTCCCGGAACAGCTCCCGGCCGGAGGCATCGTAAAGAATCAACTCATCAAAGGGTTTTTTTGCATTCACCCGTAGTACATCCCTGGCAGGATTGGGATAGATATCCAGCAGATCCTCTTCAAAGCCTGTTTCTTCAATGCCTACAGACGTACAGTCGCAGATATGCATCCCGAGGGAGTCCCATGCATTATTACCGCCAGGTACCGTATCCCACTCTGTGGTTACCACAAATTCAGTGCTTGGGCTGCTTGTAACTCCCTTCATCACGGAGGCTTTGCGTACCAGAGAATGGTTGGCCGTCCAGGGAAGCCAGTAGTATGATTCCGGTACAATATAATGCTGGATAAACGTACTGTCTTGACCGATGATCTCATCACCGTCATAGATGTTCTTATAGGTATACTGGTCCGTGAAGTCGGTCCAGCCCTCATCGCTACTCTGCATGCCGCCTCCAATAATCCCAAACAGGTCCACTACCAGGAAGTCGGTAACCTCCCCACTGCCTACAGGGTCCTTGAAAAGGGCAATGGCATCGTTCCCGTTCATATAGGTAGGAGCGGGGTAATCATGGTCCAGTTGCTGTGCCATCGCCTGCAAGGCTGGATCGCATGCCGGTGAGGTCTCAGTACTTGTAGTCTGTCCGTTCACCAGGAAATGAGTGGATTGTGGCTGCAAGAATCCCTGAAGCTGCGTGATACCACCTCCGTCATAGGTGAGACTTCCATTGCTGTACCTGGCTACATAGTAGTCTCCGAGGGCGATGATCTGGTCGGTGGGATTGTAAATTTCCATCCCCTTGTTGTTACCGCTCCCTTCCACATATTCAGAGAAAAAGAGGTCGCTGCAATCCTGGGCCTGTATTGCGACCACACTCATGCACACTCCTAAAGCCAAAAATATCTTCTTCATATCATATAGTTATATATGCAGAAATTGCAGGGTACACGAAGTACCCTGCAATATGCTCTTAATCTGCGGTTTCTTATTAATTCTTCACAAAGCGCAGGATCTGAGTGGATGACTCACCTGAAAGTTTCAGGAAGTATACACCACTCTCCAGCTCGCTGATATTCAGCTGAGCGCTTTTCTCGCCTGAGAGTTCAACCACCTGTATGGTGGATCCGGTAATACTGATAACTCGTAACTCTGACAGAGATTCAGCGCTCTTGACAAAGAGTTCATTGTTAGCAGGCACCGGGAAGATTTCCATGCTTGCACCAACTAGATTCTCGACACCAACGGCCAGACTGAAAATAACAGTGTAAGTCTTGGTAGCCACTTCATCTTCGGCAGTAATCAGAACAGTAGTGGTCCTGGCTGCTTCATCTCCGGCCAGATCAGTTGCATCAGTCACACTGACTATTGCACTGTCATGTGTGGTCACAACGGTAACAGCAGGAGGGGTAGCAGTTCCTCCTGGAAGAACAACACTGTAGCTAAGCTGTGCAGGTGTGAATCCTGTTACTGTAGTACCATCAACCTGCAGGTCGGTAATAGATGCATCATCTGAAGGTACGTAAAGAACCAGTTTCACAACATCGGCAGCGGAACGGGGAGCTAGCTGGGCAGTTCCCTTGTATTCAAGAAGGATGCCTGATACATGAGCTGAATCGGGTATGACTGTTCCTACAAGGTCGGTATCCCAGAATTCAGTT
>JABHIC010000130.1 GCA_018671205.1 Gammaproteobacteria bacterium | reverse complement strand
GGAAAAGAGGGTGGCCCCGAAGACAATGAGTGTCAGTTGGATGATACGCTGCCATGAGAGCTCGGTGTAGAGGGTCGAGTCCATCACCGTGCCCACTAGCTCTATGCTGATGCCGAGGGAGGAGAGGTCGATCCCGTAGTGGGAAAACCAGAGATGGAGCCCCCCACCAACGACCCAACCGGCACAGACCGCAACCGTACCCAAGAGCAGGGATTCATAAAAAACCAGTAATAGCAGCTCGCTTCGTCCCAGCCCCAATGCGCGTAACAGGCCAAACTCCCGGGTACGCTCCAGCACACTCATCAGTACGGTATTCACAATCCCAAATACCACCAGCACCATAATCAGCGAGAGAAAGAGGTAGTTGCCCGCATCATCGAGCAGAATAAACTGTACCAGTTGGGGCATCATCTCCTGCCAGTCGAGCACGACGATAGGGGGTGTGGCAGCGGTTTGGTGCGGTAGTTGCTGTTGGATAATGGGTTTCCAATAGGCCGTCTGGCGTTCATCCTCCAGAAAAATGGCGTAGCGGGTAAGCGGTTGGTGTGCGGGATCTGCCCCCTCGCCCTGCAGGAAACGCCGGGCAAAGTGGAGGCTGCTGAGGAGCAGGTAGCGATCCAGTGCCTCGATGGGGGCATCGAAAATACCCCGTACCCGCCCCAGATGAGCCTGGGTCTCCCCCTCTGTTGTGCCCGCCATCAGCACAATTTTACTCCCGACCCCCACCTTGAGGCTGCGTGCCAACTCCTTGCCGATCAACAGACCAAGAGGGTCATCGGGGGCAATCCACTCCCCCGCGATCAACCTCGGGCGGAGCTGCTCTGCTTTCGAATCCTGTGCCATGATGGCCCCCTCCAGTGCGGCACCCACAGCGTGGTTGGCCGTGGTGGCCAATACCTGGAGGGAGATTCTCGGCTCTATCTCTCCACGGATAGGCAGGCTAGAGAGGAGAGCGGAGAGGGGGCGGCTATCGGCAATGTAGTGGTGGTTGGCGGGAGCGTCCAGATAACCCTCTGGTTGGAGGGTGATGTGCCCCTCGCCATACTGGATGGCATTGCGAATCATGGAGTTGTGGCTGCTGTCACCGAACCCGATTGAGAGTACCGCGAGCCCGAAGCCGAGCGCAATGGAGCTGAGGGTGATCAGGGTGCGCCGGGTGTGGCGCCAGAGGTTACGCCATGCGAGCCTGATCAACATCGCAGCACTTCTGCAGGTCTCAGCCGGGTGCTACGCCAGGAGGGGAGCAGGGCGGCCAGCAGGGTGATGAGCAACATCAACCCGACCAGTTGGATGATCGCCTGGGGCTCCAGATAGACCTGCATTACCGGGTCAAACAGGATACCGCCCCACTCATACCCATCGGGGAGCTGGCCGCTCAGGTCGATCCCGTGGCTCTCCAGATGGTTGCAGAGCAGTGTGGAGAGCAGTGTACCGGCAAGAGCAGAAACCAGAGCGAGAAAAAGGGACTCCAGCAGCACCATCTGGAGTAGCCACCAGCGGCTCATGCCGATGGAGAGCAGGATACCGAACTCATGGGTACGCTCATGGATCGCCATCAGCAGGGTATTGACCATCCCCAGAGAGGCAAGGCCGATGATGATCAGACCCATGAGCAGCATCATGGATCGGCTCAGCGCCAGCAGCTCTGCAACGGCCGGGTTGAGCTGCTGCCAGTTGCGCAGCAGAAGATTCCCCCCAAACGGATCCAGTGGCTGCTGCGCTTGCCACTGCTGCAGACGTTGCTCGATGAGGGGCTGCGTCGGCTGAAGATCATCGATTTCAGCGACCCGGATCGCCAGCTCATGGAACCCCTGTTGCAGAGCCATCAACGATTGATAGCCCTCAATCGACATCAAAATACCCCTGCGCTCCATATTCGGGTCGACGGTTCTCAGTAGACCCGCAATACGAAACAGCCCATTGCCAACCGTGCCATCCGCCGCCTGGGTGACCAGAATCAGCTCATCACCCGGCTTGAGCGCCATTCGCTTTGCCATCTGGCTGCCGACTAACAGGTTGTAACGGGGGAATGGCTCTGTCGCTCCCCGGACTTGGCCGAGTTGTGATATCGGCTCACTCAGCCCACTCAGCAGCTGTGTCACTTCGGGTTCCCGTTTCGGGTCGACGGCCTGAATCATTACGCTGCTGGAGTGTTGACCGGCACTGGCGAGCGCCGCAGCATAGAGCCTTGGGGCGACCTGTAGCGTAGGGAATGCCTGTTCCATCTTTGCAAGATAGGACCACGGAACTGTGGCGTAGAGATCCCGGTCATCGATAAAGGTTTGACGATGAATCTGGAGATGAGCACTGGAGTAGTCCGTGGCCTGTGTCACCATCTGTCGGGAGATCCCCTCAACCAGTGCGGCATAGAGCAGCATAATCACCAGGCTACCACTGAGTGCGAGCATGGTGAGCAGGCTGCGTGCGGGGTTACGCCAGAGGTTGCGCCAGGCGATAGAGACGATCAAAACAGGGCTAATGCGGCTGCTTCAGGCTGCGTAGCGAGAAGTGCTGCTCAGTTAGTGGTTGATCGAAGTGGATCTGCTGGTAGAGGATGGTGGTGGATTCGTTCGGTTTATCCTTCGGGATAACCCTCAGGCGCATCGGCAGGGTACGACCCTCTATCTCTCTGAGCTGGTCAAAGTAGAGGGTTCGAACAGACGCCCCCG
>JABHIC010000129.1 GCA_018671205.1 Gammaproteobacteria bacterium | reverse complement strand
TAATGACTTTTTCAATACCATGAAAGATCTGACCACGGCGACAGATGCTGCGGAAGAGGGCAGTACCGATGGAGGGCTCTCCTCCGACCCGACTGCGCGCAGTATCATGCAGCAGGTTCAGTCTACCTTACGGCAGTCGGTCACGGGCCTGAGCGGGAACTATACGGCACTCTCTACCGTGGGGGTGATGACCACCATGGAGGGGGAGCTGGAGATCAATGAGGGGCGTTTTACCCAGGCATTTACGGATGATTTTGATGCAGTGACTGACCTCTTTAGCCCCTCAACCAGCAGTACAGACAGCCGTGTCGAGGTGGCACAATATAAGTCAACCACCAAGGCGGGCTCTTTTCCGGTCGTGATTACAACCTCGCCCACGAAAGGGAGCATCAACGGCGGGACAATTACCGCAACCGAGTTTGATCCGGTAGCAGAGGATTTCACTGCGGGAGCGGCCACCGGACTCGATACCTCTGGCGGTGGCTACACCTTTAAGCTTGCGGTGGATGGAACCACCAGTGGAACCATCACCCTGAGTGATACCTATACCACAACAGAGGCGCTGAGGGCGGAGCTGGAGAGTCTGATCAATACCGACACCACCCTCTCTGGCGTGGGTGCGAAGGTGGATGTGGGCTACGATGCGACCAATGACCGTTTCACCTTTACCTCAAGAAGCTGGGGAAGCTCTGCGGTGGTGGACGTTACCGAGGTGGGTGCCAATATGGCATCCCTGGGAATTACTGTGGCTAACGGTACCCACGGGGTGGATGTGGCGGGTACGATTGATGGCGAAACCGGGTTTGGTTCTGGAAATATCCTGCTGCCCCCGCTCGGTAGTGATTTGGCAGGAATGAGTCTTAAAATTGCGCCAGACGTTACCAGTGCAACAGTGACCTACTCCAGGGGCTTTGCGGGTGAGCTCTCTAATCTGATCGACTCATTTCTGGCTGATCAGGGGCTGATTGATCAGCGTGAGGATCGAATCAATAGCCAGTTGGAGGATGTCAGTCAGGATCGCACCGAGCTGGAGGATCGTATGACCCGCCGTACCCTGGCGCTACAGGCCCAGTTTATTGCGATGGAGCGTATTCTGGCCAGTCTGGGGGAGTCGGAGGGGCTGCTGGATGGTCTGGTGAACCGTCTGCCATTTACCTATAACTCTGGATAGCGGCCTCTCTCCCTGGCGGCCTTCCGAAGTGGGCTCTATCGTTGAGCCCATTTTTTATGTATGGTTTACTATAAATTTAACCTTGGATAAAAATTGATGTCAGAGTCAGAATCAGAGCAAGAGCGTGGTCAGGAGCAGAAGCCGGAACGGGTAGAGGTTCAGCTTTTTTCAGAGCATTATAGAAATGAGCAGTTTGAGTCCAATATGGCCTTCTTCAGGGACTTTCATCCGGGGCTCTTTCAGGCGATGGAGGGGTACCAGCCGCAGGAGTACCGACTCTGCCTCAATCCGGATGGCTCTCCCAATATCTTCAATATGAAGGAGAAGAATCTGGTCTATGAGTACCATTCCGAGCGGGAGGTGATTGACGAGATCCGCTCCGGGATTGGACATGTTGGCATGGGTATGTCGATTGGTGGGGTAGCGCTCGACTTTGAGGAGAATGATGCCGTTAATATTGATCCGATTCAGAAAAATATGCGTCGCAAGCTCTATGAGCGGGGCCCTTATGGCGCGGCCAAGCTCGCGGAGCAGGTGGGCGGCGCTGTTCCCGCGCTGATCTCCGACTATATCCCCTATATGCGGGTCTACGGGATTGGTCTGGGGCTCCATATTCAGGAGCTGATACGGATGAAAAACATCACCTTTATCAGTATCTATGAGCCCCATATTGACCTCTTCTACAGTTCGCTCTACACCATCTCCTGGGAGATGATCTTTAAATATTTCTCCATCAAGCAGCGTCAGTTCACCAGTAATAAATTCCATATCAACCTCTATCTGGGGAACTCTCCGGAAAATGTGATTGAGCAGAATAAGGGGTACCAGGCCGAGGTCTGCCGGTATATGGTGCTGGCGCAGGGGCGTTACGCCCACTTTGCTAAAGAGGAGCGAATCAAGCGGCTGATTCAGCTGGAGCAGCGGGCGGACCATGAGATGGTCAATAATGCGACCAATGGATGGTATGAGGATCAGCGTGCCGGATTTTATTTTGCGGCAAGAAATATCAAGCGTCACCACCCGCTGTTCAGTGGGGCGCGGGTGGAGCGATTCCTGAGGCTGTTTGTGGTGGGTAACGGCCCCTCGCTGGACGGGGGGATCGAGTTTATCAAGCAGAACCGTGAGAATGCGATCATTCTCTCCTGTGGTAGTGCCTTTGCGACCCTGTTGACGGAGGGGATTGTTCCCGACTACCAGATTCTTCAGGAGCGTGATTGGCATCTGACCGACTATGAGAAAGAGTTTGATGCGGATCTGCTGAAGCAGATCACCCTGATGAAGCTCAATGTGATCTCACCAATGGTGGACCACTACTACAAGGATGTGCTGGTATTCCAGAAATATAATGATCCGGGCTCCGCTCTACTGGGGGAGGAGTATGCGGTCACCACCAACGTGAACCCCACCGTGACCAATGCGGGCGTAGCGATTGCGGCAGCATTGGGGGCGGAGGAGGTCTATCTGTTTGGGCTGGATTATGGTGCACCGAAGAGTGCAACCTCTATGCACGCCTCTAAATCAATCTATAAGACCCTTGATCTGGGGGATGCGGTAGAGAGTGAGATTGAGGTTCCCGGTGCGCTGGGTGAGGATGTGGTGACCACCAAGTTTTTTGCCTGGTCGCTACATGTTACTGAGGACAAGATCTCCCGTCATCCCGATATCCGCTGGATCAATGTGGGGGATGGTGCGTTAATCAAGGGGACCGAGTCGGTGCGGGTGGAAGATATCCATAGCTTCTCAAGAAAGATCAATCGCCAGCGGGTGATGAGTGATATTGGTGACTGTTTCAATGCGGATTATGACAGTCAGGCAATGGTGGATCGTCTGAGCGAAAGTGCGCTTCAGATGGTGGGAGACTATTTTGATGCGGTACTCTCCTTTGCCTCCAGTACGCCGCAGACACGAGAGCAGGTGCTGATGGTGGTCACCCTGATGGATCGGGCGATGGTGCAACATAAAATAGTTGGCGGCGGGACCGGGGTGCTTCACTACTATCCCGGTTTTCTGTTGAGTGGTGGTGTCCAGGAGCTGGCAGGGAATATCTTCTCTCAGGCCATCTACTCGAATGATGACCAGGCGGCTGCGGATCTCTTTGTGGTCGCAATGGATGTTTTGCGAGAATATCGGGATGAGATTATGGAGGATATGAGGACGCTGGTCGGCCACATTGCCGCCGATGAAGAGGTCGAGATTAAGTTGTCTTATTAGTCAGCGAGAGGAGTAGAGATATGGTCAGAAGGGGGAACAGAGGGCTGAGTCAGTATCAGAATGTGGGGATACACACCTCGGTCACCGAGGCAGACCCTCACCGCCTGGTGCAGCTGTTGTTTGAGAATGTGATCAGCAATATCTACAAGGCCAAAGGGGCGATGCAGAATGGGGAGATCGCTCTCAAGGGGGAGGCGATCAGCCAGACCATTGCGATTGTGGCTACACTGCGCTCTACCCTCAATTTTGAGCAGGGGGGGGAGCTGGCGGAGCGGCTGGATGCGCTCTATGACTACATCATCCGTCGCCTGATGAGTGCCAACAAAGAGAATGATGTTGCGATTTTGGAGGAGTGTGTTGAGCTGATTCGTCCGATTAAAGAGGGGTGGGATCAGATTCCCCAGCAGCTGAAAAAGGGGCAGTAGGTGAGGGGTAGTCGTTTTCCGGGGCGACTACTTACGCTCCTGTTCTCTTCTGTTCTCCTCCCTCAAACACTCCATGCAGCCTGTCTGCCGGGGGATCTTGCTAATGAAAACCGGTCGATTACGGTGGTGCTGCTGTTACCGCTGAATAGCGATGAGTATCCACTGGGGGACGCGCTTCTTGACGGTTTTGTCGAGGGGGATATCGAGACGGTTGAGGCACCATGTGAGGTGACGTTGTTGACCGTCAATACGTTGGAAGAGGGGGCTGAGTTTCTTGATCAGTGGGATCGGGCGCTGGAGATGGAGCCTGATCTGCTGATTGGCCCTCTCCTGCGGGAGCACCAACAGCAGTTGGCTGAGCTGGAGGTGTTGACCCTGCCCCCCGATTCGGTGAGCTGGTTTTATCCGGGGAACCTTGACCACCTTGCCGCCCCGGATCACCCGCAATGGTTTACTTTCTCTGTCGCTCGTGGCTCACAGATACGCACCCTATTGGAGTATGGCTGGGATCAGGGGCAGTATGAGCTGCTGTTGCTGCTGCCGGATAGTGATTATGGACGTAGTGTGGCGGATGAGATACGTGAGTTGTGGGAGACGCAGGGGGGGGTGATTCGTGCGCTGGCCCACTACGGTGAGCGTTATTCTCAACTTGGACCGGCGTTACGGCGGGTACTTGCAGAGAGCAGAGGTGAGTTTGATGTGCTGTTGCTGGTTGCGGATGACGAGCGCCTGAAAATGGTGCGTCCGTTAATGAACTATTTTGATCGGGAGGAGCCGGTCTATACCCTCTCCGCACCAGTAGGTGCGGTAGTGGGGGAGAGAGATCTGGGGGCGCTCTTCTATCCGATGCAGCCGGCGTTGATGGAGCGGGAAGAGGCAATATTTGATGTGGATGATCTACTGCGGCAGGTCGAAAATGTCGGTTTTGATCTGATGCTGCTACTGCGTCAGGGGGCGTGGAAGCGCCTGACGGAAAAGGGCTCATACTTTGGCCGCGCCGGCCGCTATACTATGGAGCAGAACCATCTGTTACGCAGGCAGTGTATGGTTACTATGGTGGACGGTGAGCAGCAGTTGCTATTCTGTCCTGAGCCACTACTGGAGTCTGCTCTGCTCAATCAGGAGGTGCCTCAATAAGCGCCCATTTTGAGTCTTGATTGGGTGGATTTCAGAGGTAAGCTGAATAGTTACAAAGAGG
The DNA here is from genome assembly GCA_018671205.1 of Gammaproteobacteria bacterium. Taxonomy (GTDB): domain Bacteria; phylum Pseudomonadota; class Gammaproteobacteria; genus Thiopontia. Next base: position 5,305 of record JABHIC010000129.1, on the reverse strand, counting down.
TTTTGACAGAGGTTGTTGGGGAAAGGTATAGTCCCTGTTTATTGTAGAATAATTATTGATAGAAGGGTTTGTTACAAAATGACAAAGATACTCGCGGTTGATGACTCGCCTTCATTGCGTCAGATGGTCTCATTTACCCTGAAAGGGGCGGGACATGAGGTGTCTGAGGCAGAGGATGGGGTTGAGGCGCTGGGTATCGCAAAAAGTCAGCCCTTTGATCTGGTGATTACCGATATCAATATGCCGAACATGGATGGTCTGCAGCTGATCGCCGAACTGAGAAAATTACCCAACTTCAAGTTTATCCCCATTCTCTGTTTGACCACGGAGTCCTCGGATGACAAGAAAAAGAAAGGTAAAGAGGCGGGGGCCACCGGTTGGATTGTGAAACCCTTTAGCCCGGAAAAACTTCTGGCAACCATGAGTCGGGTTCTTTAGTCGGCATCTAATTCAGTGCGCTAAATTCAGCGTACTAAATTCAACCACCTAGGAAATTTCAGCAATCCGGTCCAGTATCGCCTGAGCCAACTCCTCAGGGTGCCATTTCGGGATCAGTCGATTGGCCCCTACCTTGCTCCCCTTCTGCTCATTGAACATACCGCTAAGTGAGGTGTGTAGCAGAATATAGAGATCCCTGAGACCGGGGTGTTCGCGGATTTTCCGGGTAAGGGTGTATCCATCCAGCTCCGGCATCTCGATGTCCGAAATCACCATGGCCAGTGGATTTTTCTCCAGCTCTCCATGTGCAGACCACCCCTCCAGCAGGTTGAGTGCATCTCTGCCGTTGACCGCTATGGTATATTCAAGGCCAAGCTGTTTGATGGTGGTCAATGCCTGTTTACGGGCAATGGCAGAGTCATCCACCAAGAGGATACGGTGGGGCTTGCCATCGGATCGTAACGGCGCGCGGCCATGATCTCCCGAGTATTCAGGAGGGGTGATGATCTCCGCAAGGATCTGTTCAACATCCAGAATCTGAACCAGATGTCCATCGACTTTGGTCACTGCAGTGAGGTGGTGCCCACTACCGGCTGCGTTGGGTGGAGGTAGAATCTCCTCCCAGGCGAGGTGAATGATCCGATCGACAGACTCCACCACAAAGCCCTGTACCGACTCATTGAACTCGGTAATGATGGTGTTGCTTTTGCCCAGATCCTCAATGGGGGCACGATCAATGGCAATGCTGAGATCAAGAATGGGGATGGTGAGTCCACGCTGATCAATCATGCCGATCATGGAGGCGTGGGTTCTGGAGATCTCGGTAATCTCCGGAGTATTCAGAACCTCTTTTACCTTAAATACATTGATCCCGAACTGCTGTCCACCGGCGAGGGTGAAGAGGAGCAGCTCAAGCCGGTTGCTGCCTGCCAGTTGGGTTCGGTTATCGATGTTTTGCAGGAAACCCTGTGAGTGGTCACTCATTATTACTGCTCATGCTCTATGCTTTACTCAGGATGCGGGAGGTTTGTGAGCTGGATTGCACCCCTTTTTTGGAGTAGACAGAGGCACGGCTGCCTCCAATCTGACCACGCAGGATAGCCAGCCCATTTTCGGTGTAGCGTTTTTTCAGGTTAAGGGTTGCCCCATTGATCTCATTGATCCGGCGACAGTTCTCTGCAATTTTCAGAAGGGACTCCCACTGTTGGAAGAGCTGTCCACTGGCATCAGCCTGTTGGATATACTGCCCCAGCTCATCATCACGACTGATCGGGTAGTCTGCTTTTGTGCGAGTCAGGATCTGGTTTTGCAGGGAGCCCATCTGCTTGGCGAGCTGCTCTTTCTGTTCAATCAGGGGCCGCATCGCATCCGGGTTGTCCTCCAATAGATATTGCTGCTCCTGCTGAAGCAGTTTTTCCAGCTGGCTGGCGAGTTGCTGCTGTTGCTGGATCAGGGTTGTGAGTTCAGCTACGAGCGTGGTTTCGCCCATTATGGATGCTCCTCAGCGGTGTCTGTGCTGTGTCGACTACGGTTGGTTTCCGGGAGTGTGTTGCTGGAGTAGTTTCTCCATGCCGATCAGTTTATCAGCAATCACCAGCTCATCAATCTCAAAATCACCATTTTCAATCGCTTTTTTGATCTCTTCAACACGTTTGGCCTCAACAACCGGCATTTTCCCCATCTGTGTGCTCATTTTTTTGAGATTGACCGCAGCATCAGTCATGCTGACCGTCTCAGTGGAGGTGCTTTTACCTGTCTCTTGCTGGACGACAGGGGGTTGTTGTCGCCCCACCGTGGGCTGACGGTTCTCGCCAGAGACCTGTGAAGGCCGGTTGTGGGTCAGATTGTTGATTTCGATAGCCATTTCAGAACCTCATCGGGTGTCCTTGTACAAAAGGAATAGAAACATACTTTGACTGAATGATCAAAGTGTTATCCTATATTTTATCAAGCACACGATTGTTGCCGGGTTATTTACATCTATACTAGCGGCAGAGTAGAGCGCTCCTTTAACAAAATAAACAGTTTTTTTGCACCCAGAGTGAAAATCACTACGGTTTCAGGGCACCCTTTTTAATAGATTCCCACAATCTTATTATTGATACAAATCGATGCAAACATGTGGCCGGTTTTGTTATATCATCCCTATTTGAAAATGAGACCAGTTAAGCTGTTGACAATCAAGGGGCGTTTTGTCCGGGGAGCCACCCCATGGAGGGGCGGGATTCTGCTCTTTTTTGGCCTGCTGGTTCCCGCTTTTGCCGCCGATAGGGAGGGACTTCACTCGTTGCAGGAGATCTACAGCGAGGTAGAATTTTTTCTGTTGCAAGATCAGGGCGAAGAGGATGTGACTGTCGCGGTTACCCCTCTCGACTCCAGGCTCCGCTTGAAGCAGTGTGCCCAGCCACTTACCAAGCGTGTTCAGCGGGGGCGTAGCCGGAGCGGGAAGATGGTGGTAGAGGTGCGTTGCCAGGGAGAAAAACCGTGGCGGGTCTACCTCTCTGCATTGATTCGAAAAATGGAGGTTGTACTGGTTACTGCGGCTCCGATCCCCAAAGGGGAGAAGATTGGTCGGGATGATCTGCTGTTTGAGGAGCGTGATCTCTCCCGCCTGCGCCACGGTCACTTCACCACAATGGCACAGTTGGAAGGGCAGGTCGCCAGGCGGGCGATTCAACAGGCGGTAGTTTTGACCCCGAAAATGGTCTATACCCCTAATCTGGTCAATAAAGGGGATCAGGTCTCGATCCAGAGCCGGTTTCATGGGTTGAAGGTACAGATGAGGGGGGTTGCGATGGAGAATGGGCAACGGAATGGGAGAGTTCAGGTCAAGAACCACTCATCAGGAAAGGTGGTTGAGGGGGTGGTGGTTGCCCCGGGGCGAGTGGTCGTAGAGTAAGGATACAAAGGAGCGTAGTAGAAGATGGCGAGTCAGGCGATGAGTCCGGGGAATCGGGCGCTGTTGATCGATTCTCTGGAGTCCCATGCCCAGAGTCTGAGTTCTATTCTTGGGTTTATTGAGTGGGGGCCCCTGGAGTGGGTTCCAACGATAGAAGATGCCATACCGTTACTGCAGGAAGCGTCGTTCTCTCTGCTCTTTATCGGCGAGAATGAGGCGATGGAGCGGGGGCGGCTCTATGAGCAGCTACGTGGGTTGGACCAGGTGATGCCGGTACTGTTTCTGCTGGATGAGGATGTTGAGGCGACACTGCCCGGCTCGTTATCCGAAGGGATGTTGGGCCATTTGACCATCCCCATCAAGCAGACTCAGTTGATTACCCAACTGGAGCAGGCGGCAACCTATAACAAACGTAGGCGAAAACGATCACTGCGTAAGGATGTGAGCGGACTATTTCCGGAGATGATTGGTCACAGTGCGGCGATGAACAAGGTGCGTCAACTGATGGCGCAAGTGGCAGACTCGGATGCTAATGTGCTGATTTTAGGTGAGTCGGGAACCGGTAAAGAGGTGGTGGCGCAGTGTCTGCACCGCTACTCATCCCGTAAGGGGAATACCTTCGTCCCGATCAACTGTGGGGCGATCCCGGCAGATCTGCTGGAGAGTGAGCTCTTCGGTCACGAGAAGGGGGCCTTTACCGGCGCAATTAGCTCCCGTAAGGGGCGCTTTGAGCTGGCGGAGGGGGGAACTATCTTTCTCGATGAGATTGGAGATATGAGTCTGCCAATGCAGGTAAAGCTGCTGCGTGTGTTGCAGGAGCGGATCTTTGAACGGGTGGGTGGGGTTAAAAGTATTACCTCGAATGTGCGGGTGATGGCAGCGACCCACCGCAATCTGGAAAGCAGCATCGAAGAGGGAAAGTTTAGAGAGGATCTCTTTTATCGGCTCAATGTTTTTCCCATTGAGTTGCCCCCTCTACATGAACGAAATGGGGATATTGGCCCCCTGGTGGCGGCGATCAGTGAGCAGCTACAGGAAGAGGGGCGGCCTATTGCGACGCTGATGCCCAGTGCTATCTTCGCTCTCTCTCAGTATCGTTGGCCCGGTAATGTGCGTGAGTTGAGTAATCTGGTCGAACGGATGGGGATTCTCTACCCGAATGATGAGGTGGAGGCACTCGATTTGCCCAGTCGCTACTGTCCGGATGAGTTGGAGATTCCTGACATGGTTGAGGCGATGGATGATCAAGAGGCCGCTCTTGGGGAGCCGGCAGAGAGTGGTGGGGGGGGCAATAGTTTTGATCAGGATCCGATTCTCCCCTCTGCGGGTCTCGACCTGAAAGGGTACCTCTCCTCTCTGGAAGAGGATCTGATTCGTCAGGCATTGATTGAGTGTGATGGCGTGGTGGCACAGGCAGCCAAGCTATTGAATGTAAGAAGAACAACGCTGGTTGAGAAGATGAAGAAATATGAGCTCAGCCGTACCGGGGTATGATGTTTTGGCGGAGGTGAGTCCATCCCGGGAGAGTGATGTGCGGCCATCGCTGGATCCACAGCTACAGCAGAAGCGTCTGCAGGAGCTGGAGGGGGCCTTTGCTGAGTTTGCCAAAATGTCGGAGGGGCTGGAGGCCTCCTATCATGCATTACAGGATCAGGTTTCAGATCTGACGGTAGAGCTGGCAGCCGCACGTAGTGAACGGCTTCGATATCTGCAGGAGAAAGAGAGAATTGCCAACCAGCTAGCCCGTCTGTTGGATGCCCTGCCGGGAGGGGTGGTGGTGCTGGACGAGCAGGGGGTGATTCAGACAGCCAATCCGGCAGCACAGCTCTTTTTTGGTGGCACGCAGGAGGAGGCGTTGGAGGGACAGCGGTGGCATCAGGTGGTGGAGCTGAAAGAGGAGCAGGGGGGAGCCGCACTAGAGAAAGATATGGTGCTCAAGAGTGGTAAGGTACTGGAACGCTCCAGTAG
>JABHIC010000128.1 GCA_018671205.1 Gammaproteobacteria bacterium | reverse complement strand
GGGGGGGCACTGGCAATGAATGCGGGAGCATTTGGGGGAGAGATATGGCAGCAGGTGAAGGGGGTGGAGGCGGTGAGTCGGGATGGAGCGCTACACTACCTGGAGAGAGAGGCTTTTGAGGTGGGTTACCGCAGGGTCAAGCGGCTAGGAAGTGGTGACCCTATCGGCTTCCTCTCTGCCACTTTTCACCGCGCTGAATCAATCCCTGATCAGGGTAGCAACCCTCTTCAGCAACAGTTGAAGCAGAGGAATCGTAGTCAACCGATGGGGGAGTATAGCTGTGGCTCCGTGTTCAGAAATCCACCAGGAGAGTTTGCCGGGCGGCTGATTGAGAAGGCGGGGCTGAAGGGGGTTGCGGTTGGGGCGGCCTCTGTCTCAGTGCAGCATGCCAACTTTATTGTCCATCAAGGGGGTGCGACAGCCAGGGAGATTGAGAGCCTTATTGAGCACGTTGCCACTGTAGTTGAACAGAGGTTCGGGGTACGATTACAGTGTGAAGTGAAAATTGTTGGAGAAGTGGAGAGAAGAGTGTCATGAATGCGCGCACGGAAGAGAAGAGTTGGATAGAGCAGATGGGGCGTATAGCCGTACTGATGGGAGGGACCGCATCAGAGCGTGAAATCTCGCTGAAGAGTGGGGCGGCAGTACTGAATGAGCTGTTGAGGATGGGGCTCTATGCGGAGCCATTTGATCCGGCAGAGAGAGCGATCAGTGAGCTATCATCATTTGATCGTGCCTTTATCGTATTGCATGGGAAGGGGGGAGAGGATGGCGTGATGCAGGGGGTGCTGGAGAGTCTGAAGGTGCCCTATACCGGCTCTGCTCTGCTCGCCTCTGCGTTGGCGATGGATAAGCTCCGCAGCAAGCAGTTCTGGGAGGGGGCAGGGTTACCAACTCCCCCCTTCCGTCTACTCCAGAGAGGGTGTGACTTGGCTGAGATCGTGGAGCAACTGGGGTTGCCCCTGATGGTAAAGCCGGTCTGTGAGGGGTCCAGTATCGGGATGGCCAAGGTAGATACAGTGGAGGCGTTGCGGCAGGCATGGGAGGTCGCCTCGGAATATGAGGGAGAGGTGATTGCAGAGCAATGGGTGGAGGGGGCAGAGTATACCGTGGCGATTCTGGGGGATCGTGCACTGCCGATGATCCGGCTACAGACCTCGCATCGATTCTATGATTATGAGGCAAAATATAGCGCGGAGGATACCGAATATCTCTGTCCATGTGGTCTCAACTCCGAACAGGAGCGCCAGCTGCAACAGCTTGCTCACTCCGCGTTTTCCACGTTGGGATGTAGCGGATGGGGACGAGTGGATCTGATGGTCGATCAAGCGGGTAGCCCCTGGCTGCTGGAGGTTAATACCGTGCCGGGAATGACCGACCACAGCCTGGTGCCCATGGCGGCTAGTGCGGCAGGTCTAAGCTTTGGTCAGTTACTGAGTGAAATCTTGCAGCAGAGCTAAATGGCACAGCAGAGTGGAAAGCGTAGAGAGAGCCGTAACCGTATCAAGCCTGCTGCCAGGCAGGGAGGGGGGCGGCGTTTTGTTCTGGCGACTGCTGTAATCACTCTGTTGGTGGGGGGGGGGCTGGCAACCCTCTATTGGGAGGCGTATGGCCCCCAATGGCTGGAGAATATTCAGGTGCAGCCAGCGCCCATCATGGTAAAGCAGGTCACCCTCACGGGAGGCAGGATCCTCCATGTTGAACCGGAAAGGGTTAAGGCGCTGGTGGATCAGTATGGAAAAGAGGGGATGTTACTGCTGGATCCTGAGCAGTTGAGGGTTGCGCTTGAGGAGGAGCAGTGGATCTACCGGGCACGGGTACGCAAGGTGTGGCCTGATCAGGTTGAGCTCTGGATCAAAGAGCAGCAGGCGGCCGCACGCTGGGGGGAGCGAGGTTACCTCAATCTCAGCGGGGAATTTTTTGAGAAGGATGGAGAGGCGTTAGCATCGGTCTCACTGCCCATCATAGAGGCATCCCAGCAGGATACGGTATCGCTCTATCAGCAGTTGATGCGCTTTTCAGCCATTTTGTCTCACCCGGCGGGTAACAATCCGATTATAAAGATGGTGGTTGATCAGAGAGGGGCTATTACGCTATATGTGGAGGGGGGGCTGGAGCTAAGTCTGGGAAGAAGGCTGATGGAACAACGATTAAGGAGGTGGGCGGGGCAATCAGCGGTTATAATGGGGGAGTTTAGTGAAAAGGTTCGCAAGGTGGACCTTCGCTATGAACGTGGGATGGTGCTGGAGTTGAAGAGTAATGGGTAGCCACAATGCGAAAAAATGAGCGAGAGTTGATTGTTGGTCTTGATATCGGGACCACAAAAATAGCTGCAATTGTAGCGGCGCTGCAGCCATCGGGTGAGCTGGATATCCTTGGAATGGGTACCCACCCATCGAAAGGGCTGAAGAAAGGGGTCGTGGTCAATATTGAATCGACGGTGAAATCAATTCAGCGTGCGGTTGAAGAGGCCGAGATTATGGCCGAGTGTGAGATAGGCTCCGTCTCTGCCGGAATTGCCGGGAGCCATATCCATGGGATGAACTCCCACGGCATTATTGCAATTCGTACCCGTGAGGTGACTGCCATCGATGTAGACCGGGTGATTGATGCCGCCAAGGCGATAGCGATTCCTGCGGATCAGAAGATTATTCACACCCTGCCGCAAGAGTACATTATCGATAACCAGGAGGGGATTCATGAACCGATGGGGATGTCGGGGGTGCGTCTGGAGGCCAAGGTTCATATCGTTACCGGATCGATCAGTGCGGCACAAAATATTGTTAAATGTATTCGCCTCTGTGGTCTGGAGGCGGAGGATGTCGTACTGGAGCAGCTCGCCTCCAGTTACGCAGTACTGAGTGATGATGAGAAAGAGCTTGGGGTCTGTATGATTGATATCGGCGGAGGAACCACCGATATCGCCGTCTTTACCGAGGGTTCTATTCGCCACACCGCCGTGATTCCGGTAGCGGGAGATCAGGTGACCAATGATATTGCGGTATTCCTGCGTACCCCGACCCACCATGCGGAGCAGATTAAGGTGAAGTATGCCTGTGCGATATCGGAGATGGTTGACCCACAGGAGGAGGTGGCTGTGCCCAGTATTGGAGACCGTCCCGAGCGCCGTCTGGCGAGACAGGGGTTGGCCGAGGTGGTGGGACCCCGCTATGAAGAGCTGTTTACCCTGGTTCAGGCTGAACTGCGCCGCAGTGGGTTTGAGGATATGATCAATGCGGGTATCGTATTGACCGGTGGTAGCTCAAAAATGGAGGGGGCTGTAGAGCTGGCTGAGGAGATCTTCCATAAGCCG
>JABHIC010000127.1 GCA_018671205.1 Gammaproteobacteria bacterium | reverse complement strand
CTCCAGTGGAATCTTGTTGCGGGGAACCCGGTCCAGCAAATCATAAAAGGTACGCACGCCACTGTGGGAGAGAATGGTCATCCCCAGCTTCTCTACCCATCGGATGACATCTGTGGGGTCCAGTGGGTTGGGGGGGGTGAGGCTGCCAGGGGTGCCCCTGAACTGGTTGCTCTTGACCTTTCTCAGGTTGCCACGAACCAGATTACGCAGCCGAATGCCGTGGATGTTATAGAACATCAGCGAGAGTGTGCCGCCGGGTTGCAGTAGTGACTCCAGCGTCTGCAGGATGAGGCGTGGTGCCTCACACCACTCCAGTACGGCATGGTTGAGGATGAGATTGAAGGGGGATGTCAGCTGATCGGGTAACGATTGAATGGAGCTATGGAGAAACTTTCCGGGTACCCCCGCCGCAGAAAATAGAGCGGTTGCCGCATCAACCATCTCTTGTGAGAGGTCACTCAAGTGCAGTGAGTGCCCCTGTTCTGCCAGCTGTAGCGAGAAATTCCCAAGCCCACACCCCGCATCCAGAATAGAGAGCGGCGGCCCGTTTAACTGTGGTAACCCTTCACTAAGATCGGCCTCCAGTACCCGTAACCGAATCACCCCCTTGGGGGAGTTGTAGATCTTGTTCTGAAAGTGGGAACCGATACCATCAAAGCTGCGGTCACCGGACTCGGATTGTCTACTCAAAAAGGCTCCACCTCTACCCAGTCTCCGGCCTCTACCCCACCATTCTCTTCAGGCAGGACAATGAAACAGTCGGCAAGGCTCATGGAACGGAGGATGTGTGAGCCTTGATGTCCCGCGCCCCGCACCACGGTCTCTCCCTGCTCATTCTGCTCCATAATGCCGCGTTGGAACTCCAGTCGTCCGGGGCGCTTCTTCAGTCTATTACTGCAGCGCAGAGGGATACGGAAGGGGCTGATACGCTCTTTTCCAGCCAGATGGTTCAGCGCCGGACGGACAAACTGCATAAAGGTGACCATTGCAGAGACAGGGTTGCCCGGCAGTCCAAAGAACCAGGCGCCGTCAAGTTTACCAAAGGCGAGTGGTTTGCCAGGTTTCATCGCGATACGCCAAAAGTTGATCTCACCCAGCTTGTCGAGGGTCTCTTTGACAAAATCGGCCTCACCCACCGAGACACCGCCGGAGGTGATCACCACATCGGCTTCTGCTGCGGCATCATGGAAGGCCTGCTCGATCAGTTCGCGCTGGTCGCGGATGATGCCGAGGTCGATCAGCTCTACCCCCAGTTCACTCAACAGGCTGAAGACCGTGTAGCGGTTACTGTCGTAAATCTGTCCATCCCCCAGCGGTTCGCCTGCCGAGCAGAGCTCATCCCCGGTAGAGAAGAAGGCGACCCTGATCCGCTTTTTGACCTGAACGGAGCTGTAGCCGAGTGAGGCGATCATCCCCAGCTCAGCGGCGCCCAGTGGCTGCCCCGGCTGTAGCACGGCCTCACCCTCACCCATATCCTCACCAGCCATGCGAACATTCTCTCCTGCCTTGTGGTTGTCTTCGCTGGAGAAGGTGACCTGCTCCCCCTCACGCCGGGCCTTCTCCTGCATGATGACGGTATCGGCACCGCTAGGTATCTTGGCCCCGGTCATGATCCGCACGGACTGCCCCGCCCCGACACGCCCCTCAAACGGAGTACCGGCAAATGAGCTGCCGATCACCTCCAGGGTGGCACTCCCCCCGGTGGGTAGATCTTCTCCCCGCATGGCATAACCATCCATTGCTGAGTTATCGTAGGCCGGTACATCAATAGGGGAGATAATCTCCTCACCCAGGGTACGTCCCAGCGCCTCCTTGATGCGGATGGACTCGGTCTCTCTGGTCGGTGTGATCTGTTGAAAGATCTGCTCTTGAGCCTGATTGAAGGGGAGTAGTGGCTGCTTTGGGGTATCCATGGTGATCGGTTCCTGTTGCGGTTTAAGCTGGGTTTGAATGAAGTCGGCAATCTGGCTGCTATTATCCAGATCCAGCCGGGGGATAGTGGGCTGGATCGATTCGGTGGCAGTGAGGGCAATCGCGATGATCTGCGGATCATCAGGGTAGAGAAGGGGCTTTCCTATGGGGCTACGGTATAGCTCAATACGGGGAATTGCCTCATGTTTGAATCCCTCGATCAGAATCAGGTCGAGTTGTGTGTGGTCGAGCTGTGGCAGGAGCTGTATCAGGTTAGGTTCCTGTTGCCTCTCTCGGGTCTCTGTCATCAGTGCCCAACGTTGTGCAGAGGCGACCAGTAGCTGATCGGCACCCGACTTTCTCAATGCATAACTGTCTTTGCCTGGCTGGTCGATATCAAAGTTGTGGTGGGTGTGCTTGATCGCAGCGACACGGATGCCTCGTGATTTTAGTAATGGGATCAGTTGGAGAAGCAGGGTGGTCTTTCCTGTGCCACTCCAGGCCGCAAAGCCAAGCAGAGGGGTGGGGCTGCCGAGAGGGTTGGGGCTCACCGTTTCTGCTCCATCTGTTGTTCAATGGCGGTCCGCTCTTGCGGGGTGTTGATGTTGGAAAAGAGAGAGGGGGTCTCAAATTGGCAGAGGCTGGGCTGGAGTGACTCCATCCATACCTGAACTCGGCGTTCTCCCTGGTTGAGTTGCTCGGTGAGGGTATTGTGAATGGAGCGTTTTGCCAGAAAACAGAGCGGCTGAAGGCGAACCGTGTCATGGGCCACAGCAATGGGGCTCTCTCCCTGCTGCAACGCACTCTGGAGCCGTTCGACCAGATGGGTTGGGAGTAGTGGGGTGTCGCACGGGGTCACCAGAACATAGGGAGTGGTGGTTGAGTGGATGGCCCTGGCGATCCCCGCCAGCGGTCCCTGAAAGGGGATCTCCCCAAGGCTGTCTGCCACTACGGGATAGCCAAATTGTCGGTACTGCGTATGGTTGCGGTTGGCGCTGATCACCAGAGTCTCTACCTGTGGGCGCAGTCGCTCGATAACATAAGCGATCATCGGCTGCCCTTTGAGCAGGGAGAGTCCCTTGTCCTCTCCACCCATGCGCCTCGACCGTCCCCCGGCCAGTATGATTCCTGTGATCTCATCCATAAAGGTTAGAGTATATCCTGCTGAGCGCGAGTGTGATATTGTGATTCAACCTCTTATTCATTTAGGACACCTCTAAAAATGCACTTTTTCAGTGATTGCTGCGTCAGCTCCGTACTCGAGTCCTCATCTGCTCGCATGTACACTGTGGCTCTCCGTGCGGTGCTTTCTTGCACTCACAGAAAAATTACTATTTTTAGAGGTGCCCATTATCTTGTTCGGAGCACATGATTATGCGCTGGATATCGCGCCTTCTGTTTCTTGCCATTGTTTTATACGTGGTGTTGCCCTACTACAGTCTCTATCGTCTGGACCATGCGTTGGTTATCGATGATGTTGAGCAGATCAGCCACTTTATCGACCTTGAACAGGTACGGAAGAACTATAAGCTCGGATTACGGATCAGAGAGGGAGAGGGGAGAGAAGGGGTGGTCAAACAGCTCTTTCGTGGTACAGCCAACGCCATGAGTGAGATGACGGTGGATCAACTGGTCTCGCTGAACTGGGTACGCAAGCAGTTGGTGGCGGCAGAGAGCGGGCAGGTTGGCCAATCAATGTTTGCCTCGCTTGACCACGCATTTTTTGAGTTCCCCAACCAGTTTATGGTTCGGCTCGGAACCCTGGAGAATAACCCGACTCACCTGATTTTTGTACGTGAAGATTGGGTCTGGCGGCTGGTGGCTATCCACCATTGATCTGGAGTGGATCACAGACCATTGCACCGGCTGAATATCGAGCCTGAGCAGGCAGTGGCTGAGAAAATTATACAGAATGGGGTAAAATGGCCACATTCAAATAGTGAGGTCAGGAATCGTAATGTCAAAAATAGATAAAGTTGTACTCGCCTACTCCGGTGGGCTGGATACCTCCATCATTCTCAAGTGGCTGGAGGATACCTATGGTTGTGAGGTGGTTACTTTTACTGCTGACGTTGGTCAGGGAGAGGAGGTTGAGCCTGCCCGTGCCAAGGCGGAGGCGATGGGGGTTAAGGAGATCTACATTGAGGACCTGCGTGAGGAGTTTGCACGAGATTTCGTGTTTCCGATGTTTCGTGCCAATGCCATCTATGAGGGAGAGTACCTGCTAGGTACCTCGATTGCTCGTCCGTTGATCTCTAAGCGTTTGGTAGAGATTGCCCAGACAACGGGAGCGGATGCCATCTCTCATGGCGCCACCGGCAAGGGTAATGATCAGGTTCGTTTTGAGTTGGGTGCCTATGCGTTGATGCCGGACGTGAAGATCATTGCACCGTGGCGTGAGTGGGATCTCTCCTCTCGCGTCAAGTTGATGGAGTATGCCAAGGTACATGACATCCCGGTTGATTTTGCCCAGCAGGGAAAGAAGTCTCCCTACTCGATGGATGCCAACCTGCTCCACATCTCTTATGAGGGGGATATTCTGGAGGACCCCTGGGCAGAGCCGGAGGAGGAGATGTGGCGCTGGAGCCTCTCGCCAGAGCGTGCTCCGGATGAGCCGACCACGATTGAGATCGATTTTGAGCAGGGTGATCCGGTGGCTATTAATGGGGTATCGTTGAGTCCCGCCACGATTATGGAAGATCTGAACAGGGTGGGAGGGGATAATGGGATCGGTCGTGATGATATTGTGGAGAACCGCTATGTGGGGATGAAGTCCCGTGGCTGTTATGAGACCCCCGGAGGGACGATCTTATTGAAAGCGCACCGGGCGATGGAGTCGCTGACACTGGATCGGGAGGCGGCACACATGAAGGATGAGATGATGCCGCGTTATGCCGAGTTGGTCTATAACGGCTACTGGTGGTCACCGGAGCGGACTATGTTGCAGGCGGCAATTGATGAGAGCCAGAAGGTGGTGAATGGAACGGTTCGTCTCAAACTCTATAAAGGGAATGTGACTGTGGTTGGGCGTAAATCGGATACAAACAGTCTCTTCAATGAGGAGATTGCCACCTTTGAGGAGGATGCCGGGGCGTATGACCAGAAGGATGCAGAGGGCTTTATTCGACTGAACTCACTGCGTTTGCGGATTGGGGCGAAGCAGGGGCGCTAGAGGCGTTAGGCGCCTGTTCGGGTATCAAATTGGACCCCTCTGCT
>JABHIC010000126.1 GCA_018671205.1 Gammaproteobacteria bacterium | reverse complement strand
TGTGCTGATATGGATCCTATCATGGCGTTGGCAGAAGAGCATGAGATCAAGGTCATAGAGGATTGTGCCCAGGCTCATGGGGCAACCTATAAGGGGCGCAAGGTGGGGTCTCTCGGCCATGTGGCGGCATTCTCTTTTTGTCAGGACAAGATCATCTCCACCGGGGGAGAGGGTGGAATGCTGTTGACGGATGACGATCAGGTCTGGCAGAGCGGCTGGGAGTTTAAGGATCACGGGAAATCCAGAGAGGCCGTTTTTGAGCGCAAACACCCCACTGGATTTCGATGGTTGCATGACTCCATTGGCACCAACTGGCGTATGACAGAGATGCAGGCTGCTATTGGAAGGTTGCAACTCGGTAAGCTAGATCAATGGGTTGCGCAACGTAATAGCTATGCAATGCTATTGAATAGCAAGCTTTCCGGGTGTGCGGCACTGCGCTGTCCCACCCCCTCAATAGATTTTCTTCATGCGTTCTATAAGTATTATATTTTTTTTGACGAGAGCCAGCTGATGCCGGGTTGGAATCAGGGGCGCATTATCGATGCGATTAATCAACAGGGGGTCTTTTGTCAGTCAGGAACCTGTCCTCTGGTCAACAGAGAGCAGGCTTTCTCTCTGTTGAGTGCAGATCAAGAGACAAACCTGCCGGTTGCCGAAGAGTTGGGACGTACCAGCTTGATGCTTCTCGTTGACCCCAGCATGACTCATGCCCAGATGGAGATGAGCGCAGAAGTTATCCTGGATATCTCTGCTCATGCCTTCCAGTAGTCGGTTAATTACTGAAAATATAAGTGATATAGATAGGGTGTCATTATTGAGCATAATGAAGCCTACAGGGAGCCATACTTGAACCTAGAATCCTCAGTTGACCGCTTGAAATAAGGCTAACATATTGCAATGACAAGCCTTTTAAAAAGTATCCAGTTCCCCCAGCGAGTGAAGAACGCTACAGGCCAGATTGCACGTATAGGCGCACTCTGGCCTGTTCAACTGAGGGTTCTAGGTTGATCGGTTATCTATTGGGTCTAACCAGAAAAACACGTCAGCTACTGCTGATTCTGGCAGATACGATTCTTCTCCCTATGGCTTTGTGGGCCGCTTTTTCACTCCGGCTTGGTGAGGCAGTCCCCTCACAGATGGTTGAGTGGTACTGGTCCTTCCTATTTGTACCCATGGCCTCATTGCCGGTATTCTACTCAATGGGACTCTATAAAACGGTTGTACGTTTTATGGGCTATGAGGCGCTGTGGAAGGTGTTTGCGGCCTCCACACTATTCCTGTTGATCTGGGGGGGTGTTGTATTGATGTTGGCGGATCAGTTCTTTCCTCGCTCAGTCATCATCATCTACTGGATGGCTGTGCTGACCGTTGTGGGGGGAATTCGTGTGGTTGCCCGCCAGCTGATTATTGTCAACCAGGCCGAGCCGTCAGAGAAACGCAAGAGGATTGCAATTTTTGGTGCGGGATCAGCGGGGGTTCAGCTCTTGTCGGCGACACGAGTTGACTCCACTCTCCAGGTGAGGGCTCTTATTGATGATAGTGGAGAGTTTGTAGGGCATGATGTGGCCGGTATTCCTGTTTTTCACTCCAATGAGATTGCAGAACTACAGAATAAGAGAAGGGTTGATGAGGTCTGGGTTGCACTGCCATCCGTCACCCATGCGATCCAGAATAAGGTGCTGGAAAAGCTGGAGCCCTACCCTTTTCGGGTCAAAACACTTCCCTCGTTACATGAGTTGATCCATGGTGAAGTCTCGCTGGAAGATGTACGAGATGTAACGGTTGAAGACCTGCTGGGAAGAGGGGTTGTTGCGCCTGACTCCAAACTTCTTGAGGAGGCCGTTCAGGGAAAGAGTATTTTGATTACCGGGGCAGGTGGATCTATTGGCTCCGAACTTGCCAGACAAATCATCAAGCTCTCTCCCTCCGCTCTGGTGTTGCTGGACCACTCGGAATTCAACCTCTATACCATTGCCAAAGAGCTGGAAAAAATAGACCCCAAAAAAGAGGGATTTTCGGTTAGGTCGGTTCTTGGAAGTATCCAGAATAGAGAGTATTTTCATCATGTTGTTCAGCAGTATAAGATAGATACCCTGTTTCATGCGGCAGCCTACAAGCACGTTCCACTGGTAGAACACAACCCTTTTGAGGCGGTGCTTAATAATGTGATTGGTACCAGAATTGTTGCTGAGGTCGCTCAGGCGTGTGGGGTTGAGCGCTTCGTGCTGATCTCTACCGATAAGGCTGTCCACCCCACGAATGTGATGGGGGCAACCAAGAGGGTGGCCGAGCTGATCCTGCAGGCACTCTCCTCTGAGCAGGTGGATGATGAAGCGGTTGCTGCGACCCGATTCTGTATGGTTCGCTTTGGTAATGTGCTGGGCTCATCCGGGTCGGTTGTACCCCTGTTTCAGGATCAGATCAGAAATGGAGGGCCGGTTACCGTGACTCACCCGGAGGTTACCCGCTACTTTATGACTATACCGGAGGCGGTACAGCTGGTGATTCAGGCGGGCTCCATTGCTGAAGGGGGAGACCTTTTTGTCCTGGATATGGGGGAGCCGGTTCGCATCAAGGACCTCGCCGAACAGATGATTCGGCTGTCTGGCTTCGAGCCAGGCGTCGACATGCAGCTCGTGTTCTCGGGAGTCCGGCCGGGTGAGAAGCTGTTCGAAGAACTGGCTTTTGCCGACGAGAGTATGGTGCCGACAGCTTCGCCCCGGATCTTCC
>JABHIC010000125.1 GCA_018671205.1 Gammaproteobacteria bacterium | reverse complement strand
TGGAGTAACCACCAACGTCGTCGTATAGGTAAATTAATTGCCTCGTTGACAAGAGCCGGACTACTCCCATTTGAATTTGAACCGGGGTTGAGGAAGTCGGAACCCAAGCATTATGTATTGAAATAATCCTTACTCAGGGGAGCGCAATGCTTGTATTGAGGTTGCGCTCCCTCTGCGTATTCCGGCGATCATGACCAGCGATTCCGGATGATCGTGACCGCCGTACACTCATCATCCCACTGGAGTATGCTTTTTACTATGATCGGTCACGATCAGTCAAGTCAGCCTGCAGTTTACGCATCGACTCACCACTCAGTTTGAGGCGGTGGGAGCCATGCAGTAGCCGATCCAGAATGGCGTCAGCCAGTGTTGCTTCACCAATATAGTCATGCCAGTGCTCTGTCGGTAGCTGACTGGTGATCAATGTGGAGCGCCTGCCATGGCGATCCTCAATGACTTCCATCAGGTCCTGGCGCTGTGTGGCAGTGATCTTGTGGATGCCCCAGTCATCAAGGATCAATAGTTCTGTCTTTAGCAAGCGGTTCATCAGCCTTGGCCAGGAGCCATCTCCATGGGCAATGCGTAGCTGCTCCAGCAGATTGGGCAGGCGGACATAGAGTGTGGAGAGCCCCTGTCTGCAGGCCTGGTTGCCCAGTGCACAGGACAGCCAGGTCTTGCCACACCCTGTAGGGCCGGTAATACAGAGATTGTGTCCACTACGGACCCACTCACAGCTTGCCAACTGTGCCATGGTAGACTTTTCCAGCCCACGTCGGTGACGGTAGTTGATCTCCTCTATGCAGGCCGGTACTCGCAGTTTGGCTGCCTTCAGTAGTCGGCTCAGTCTGCGGTTCTCACGGTAGATCTGCTCCCGGTCAATCAGCAGCGAGAGCCGCTCGTCAAAGGAGAGTTCATGGGTCTGTGGCTGCTCATACTGCTGCTCCAGTGCTTGTGCTATGCCGCTTAGTTTCATGCTGTATAGCTGTTCCAGGGTTTGTTGATTGGTCATCGTTCTGTTTCCTTTTAATCTGTGGTTTTGGTCGCCATCTCTGCGACCTGTTTTCTTGAGTAGGGCTGCGCTACCCGCCGTTAGTGGTAGTAGTCCGACCCGCGCAGGTTGTCGTGCAGTGGCAGCTCCTGCTGCTCTTGTGAGGAGTGGTCGTCTCTGTGCTGATCCAATCCACTCTGGAGGATGGAGGCGATATTGCTGTAGGCAGTTCCCCCAATGCGCAGTCCACGCTCACAGGCCTGCTCCAGCCGCTGTGGGGTATAGCGCTTACTCAGTTGCAGTAGCCCCATGCAGGCACGGTAGCCATGTTCTGGATGGGGGCGATCATCCAGGTTCCGTTTCACCACGGTTGCAGTGCAGGGGCCAATCTGTCTACCCCAGTTGAGGAAGCGCCCCGGACTCCACTGTTCATGTGCTTGATGAGACTTGGGCATATGTTCGGTTAGGGTGGAGTAGCGCCCCTGACCATGGCGAGGGTGGATAGCGACCCGCTTGCCCTTGTGCATCACCTCCACCAGCGACCCTGTAACCCGCAGATCCAGCACCTGCCCGACCAGAGAGTGAGGGACGCTGTAGAGGCGCTTGTCGAGCACAACATGGTAGTCGATGCCGGGCTTCGCCTTGTGCCACTGGGCATACTCATACGCCTGTTCAGGCAGTGGACTCAGTGCTGGCCGGTCAATCGCTTCAAACAGGCTCTGTCGACTCTCCTTACGCCCTTGAAATGGACGACTATTCAGCTCAGGGAGAAGATCGGCAATTGCTCGGTTCAGCTCAGACAGAGAGAAGAAGGTGTGGTGGCGCAGGCGGGCCATTATCCAGCGCTCCACTACCAATACTGCGACCTCCGCCTTGGCCTTGTCTTTTGGCTTGTAGGGGCGAGCCGGTAATACAGCACACTGGTAGTGGGCCGCCATCTCGGCATAGGTGGGGTTGATTTGGGGGGTATAGCGGTTGGCTTTGGAGACCGCTGCCTTGAGATTATCCGGGATCAGTAGCTCGGGGACGCCACCAAAGAAGCGTAGAGCCCGCTGGT
>JABHIC010000124.1 GCA_018671205.1 Gammaproteobacteria bacterium | reverse complement strand
TCTGTATCTCCTTTGGGGTTACACCACTACTGGAGAGGTCGATAAACTGATTGATCAGTCCAACTAGAATCCTGTGTTGTTCATCCATTAATGGATGACCCACACTAAATACCTTTTCATTCCATATGATTTTTTCCATTCATCCCTCCCCTTTCTTGCAAATAGTATGCGTCAACTCTGAATACAGCAAGTTAGAACTGGTTTATTCTTAATCTACACATTGTTATATAGTGCCTCTAACAGCGTGATAAGTTACCTTTGGTTGGTTGTCTATACTCCTATATGTTAATCTTCGCACCGCTGTATCTGATAGCTCTTTGGCAACTTTTGGCATAACGGTTCTTCTATCTAATAAATAATGTAACTGGATGACTGGGAGATGATGCAGGTATGTGCAGGATGATTAGTTTTTTCGAATGAAAAACAGCTGGTTATGCCCGGTTTTGATATGGTTGAGTGCTGAATGACACGGCTGAAAGGCAGTCGCCCGCTCCGCCAACTACCAGAGGCGTGTCTGACTTCAGGCAGGCCCTTTTTTTATTTTTTATGTTGCCGTAACGCAACCTGTTTTGACGGATGAGGGAGAGTTTTAAATGTTGCAAAGAATTCATGATCAGGC
This sequence comes from Gammaproteobacteria bacterium, assembly GCA_018671205.1. Lineage (GTDB taxonomy): Bacteria > Pseudomonadota > Gammaproteobacteria > Thiopontia. Next base: position 9,650 of record JABHIC010000124.1, on the reverse strand, counting down.
ACAGAGCTGGATTGCCTGGGTAATTGTTGGGCTCTTAATCGTTCCGTTTGCGCTCTGGGGAATCAACTCCTACTTTGATGGGGGGGCGGGGGCTGTTGTGGCCGAGGTCAATGGTGAGGAGATCGGGCTGAGGGATTATCAGCGCTCCCTGCAGCAGCAGAGGGAGAGAATGCGCTCCCTGTTGGGTGAAAACTACCGCCCCGAGATGCTGGAAAGCCCACAGATGCGTCGTGCAGTGCTGGATGCAATGGTTGAGAATGACCTGCTGGCACAGCGGGTGGCAGAACAGGGGTTCCGGGTGGGTGACGGGATGCTGTTGGGGCAGATTGGGCGGATGGAGGCGTTCCAGCAGGAGGGTGTATTCAATCCGGCAATTTACAATCAGGTATTGGCTGCACAGGGGATGAGCAAACCCTTCTTTGAGAACAGTCTGCGTACTGACCTGATGCAATCCCAGTTACGGAATGGTTTTCGTCAGGCCTCCTATGTGACCGATCACGAGCTTCGTGAAACGGTTCGTCTACAGGAGCAGAAACGGACCCTGCAACTGCTGACCATACCCGCATCAATAGATCGTCTGCAGAGCCAAGAGGTGAGTGAGGCGGAGGTTACGGACCATTATGAGCAGAATGGTCACCGCTATGAGGTGGCAGAGCAGGTCTCACTGGAGCATATCGAACTCTCAGTAGCGACGCTCATGGCGGGAGGGGTTGTCGAGGAGACAGAATTACAGAAACTCTACGAGGAGCGCAAAGAGAGTCTGGTTGCGGATGAGGAGCGTAATGCACGCCACATTCTGATTGAGCTGGCAGATGGGGCTAATGAAGAGACAACCTCTGCTGCTGAGGCGCGTCTGGCCGAAGTGGAGAGCAAGCTGGCAGCGGGTGAACCATTTGAGGCCCTGGCTGAGCAGTATTCCGATGATCCTGGCTCAGCAACCGCAGGGGGTGACCTGGGCTTCTTCCCGCGTGGCATTATGGTGCCGGAGTTTGATCAGGTGGTCTTTGCGATGGCAGAGGGGGAGACCTCAGCGCCGGTGCGTACCCCCTTTGGTTACCATCTGATCCGTCTACAGGAGATTCAGACGGCTGAGATCCGCCCCTTTGAGGGGGTACGGGAGGAGCTTATGGTTGAGTTGAAGCGCCGTGCTGCGGATGAGCTCTTCTATGAGCAGTCTGAGACCATGTCGAATATCGCCTACGAAGAGCCGGACTCTCTTGAGGGGGCAGCCGCCTCGGCGGGAGTGGAGATTCAACGCAGCGAGCTGTTTAGCCGTCAGGGGGGAGAGGGGGTGAGTGCCAGACCCGGGGTGGTCCAGGCCGCATTCTCCGATCTGGTACTGAAAGATGGAAAAAATAGTGATCCTATTGAGTTGGCAGATGATCATATCGTGATCCTTCGCCTGAATGAGCACCGTCCAGTGAGTAAGAAGCTGTTGGAGGAGGTTCGTAGTGAGGTGGTTGAGGCGATTTTGACAGCACGCTCACGTAGTGAAGCCGAGACGCAGGGGAAGCAGTGGGTGGAACAGTTACAGCAGCAGGAGCGGAGTGAGCAGCAGATTGTCACCGAGTCACTGCTGGAGTGGGGTAAAGAGCGGCGTATTGGTCGTGATGCTGGTGAGGTTTCCACGGAGGTTGTTGCCCACGCATTTCGTATGGCGATACCTGGTGAGAACCGGAAGGGCTATGCTGGTGTTACCTTATCTGGAGGGGAATATGTGATTGTGGCGCTCTCCAGGGTTGAAGAGGGACGCCTGGATGAGATGGAGTCTGCCAAACAGCAGGCGATGAGGCTGGAGGTGTCAGAGCGTAATATGAGAAGCCACTACCAGAGCTATATTGCCAGCCTTCTGGATGAGGCCGAGGTTACTGTCTATGAGGATCAACTGTAGATCGGTGGTAACTTCTATATTTGTCATATCTATGTTGTGCCAAGAATGATTATGTGGGTATACTTATGTTTTATGGAGTGACCTGACGAATTTCACTCTCGAGGTTGGACTGCAGTAAGGTCGATGGGGTCGACCTCATATCTATTATTCGAGGAGGCGGTATCTCTGATTTTCAAAAATTTGAGTGGGATGACTCTTTCCAGTTTGGAATAGAGCCCATTGATTCTCAGCACCGGCGACTATTGGAGCTCATCAATGAGCTGATGGACTATGCTCAAAAGGGGGATCAATCCCTGCATCAATTGACCACAATGCTGCATGAGTTGGTCTCTTACTGTTATGTTCATCTGGATGCTGAAGAGCGGATGATGGAGGCGTGCAGGTATCCTGGATACATCGATCAGTTGGTTGAACATGGTCAGTTCCAGAAAAAAATTGCAGAATTGAGTGGTCAGGTAGATCAATTGGTTATAGCGGATTTTATCGATCTTGCCCAATATCTGCAGGGTTGGTGGAGAGAACATATTCTCGGTTCTGACCGTCTCTATGTGCCCTATATGAAGGGGGAGAGGAAGGGGGAGATAGAGGATGGTCCTCATCTGCAGCAAAATCAGCTGCAAAAAATAACTCAGATGAGCCACCTTTCTCGTGCACAGAGTCTTGATGTGATTTCACGAAATATCGCCATGAGTGATGCATTGTTGCGACAGAAACAAGAGTCTGAACTGGTGTTGAACTCAATGGATGAGGGGGTAGTGGTCGTTGATCGTGCTGGAAAAATCACCAGTATTAATACCAGGCTGGGATATCTGACAGGTAAGAGTGAGGTTGATTTTCTGGGTGAGCCCTTGGCGGTACTTTTTGCAGACATGGAGGATGCTGGAGAGGGTGGGGATGTTTTCAAGTCACAGGTTCTCTCAATGGTAAATAGCCGTTTGCAGCAGATTCATGATAAGAACCATGAACAGTTCCACAAGATGTTGGAGCTGGCACCGGTTCCACTACTGGTTGCAGACCTACAGGAGGATAAGCCAGCATCTATTTTCTTGGTTAGTTCAGAGATGGAGCGAATACTCGGATATCCAGTAGGTGCACTTCAGGAGGGTCTGGTTGACTCACTGGTGACAGAGGAGAGCAGAGAGCAGATCAGATATAGACTACAGAGCGCGAGTGGTAACTTCCACTGTATTGATGTACATGAGGGGTTAGAGTGCAAATTCAGAACCAAAGAGGGTGGAGAGGTTGTTGGAACTACGTGTGCTGTTTCGATTCTATGTGGCGGTGACCACCATGTTGTGATGATGTTGAAAACGGATACAATGATGGATCGATCACTGCTTCGTATGACCCCTTTTGGGCGTCTATTTGTTGAAGATACGGATGAAACAGCATTTGGATCACTCTCATCTGACCGCACGTTATTGAGTTTTTCAGGGGAAGAGATCCCGGTTCACCTATCGGGTTCTCTCCTGCAACTCAAACCCTGTGCGCCGATACAGGGTGCCGTGATTGTTGTCCATGATATGAGAATGCTCATGAGTGTGGAGAGCATAAAACGGGCAAGTGCAGCCAAAGATGACTTTGTTGCTGCAATGAGCCATGAACTGAGAACCCCGCTGACCTCTATTATTGGTAACAGTGAATTTCTGGCAGAACGTTTGAGTGACGAGAGTAATATAAAAATCATCCATGCCATTGAGGTTGCTGGACGCAGCCAACTCTCGCTGGTGAATGACGTTCTCGATATGTCCAAGATAGAGTCGGGGAAATTTGCCATTGATGAGGTCCCGTATGACCTCTCTGCGCTACTTGGAGATATTGACCATATCTTCTCGATACGTGCCAGGGATGCAGGTCTCAATTTCAAAGTTATACAAAAAGAGATGCCTGATCGACTGTTATTGGGGGATGGACAGCGTATAGGACAGATACTGATTAATCTGATGAGCAACGCCATCAAATTTACTGACAGTGGTGAGGTGACGCTCACCGTGTGGCATAGCGATAAACTGATCCATTTTTGCGTAGAGGACAGCGGTATCGGTATGTCGGCTGAGGTACAGAGTCGTCTGTTTCAGCGCTTTGAACAGGCCGACCAGACCATTTCCCGTCGCTTTGGAGGGAGTGGGTTAGGGCTCTATATCTCCAACTCCCTCGCGCTTCTGATGAAAGGCTCTATTGTTACTGAAAGTCGAGAAGGTGAGGGCTCCACCTTTCAGTTAAACCTGCCCTATATCGTGACAGATCAGTCTAATCAACAGAGCAAGGTAGAGCGGTCGGGTGGAGAGAGTCAGCCCGTAGAAAGAATGGAGGGCACCGTGCTGATTGCGGAAGACACCCCTGAACTTCAGCTGCTGGAACGCCGTATCGTCGAATCTATGGGGCCTGACGTAGTAACTGTCAGCGATGGAGTCAAGGTGTTAGAAGTTCTTGCTGAACAGGAGTTTGATCTTATTTTGATGGATATGCAGATGCCGAGAAAGAATGGTATTGAGGCAACTCAAGAGATCAGGGCATCAGGAAATAGCGTGCCGATTGTCGCCCTGGCAGCTAATGTCATGCAGAAACATCGGGATGAATTTGAAGCGGCTGGTTGTGATGGTTTTTTAGCAAAACCGATTGATAAGATGGAGCTTCGTCGAATGCTGGAGCATACCTTAAACCGGGTAATGAGAGGCGGGGAGGCGATAGACGCAATAGAGGAGGGCCGGCTGAACCATCTCAAGATATTGAAAAAAGAGCAGAGAGTGATCGTAGACAACCCGCGTCTGCGCTTCCCATCAATAATGAGTTACAGCAGCTGTTTCTTCAACGTGCGCTGAAGATGAGGGATGCCTTAGTAAGCGCACTTGATAGGGAGGATTGGAGTGAGGTTCAATCCAATGCACAAATGATCAGGGGGAGTGGAGTCTCATTTGGCTATCCGGGGTTGACTAAGTTGGGCAAAGTTATCTGTGATGAAATAGAGGATGGTGATTTGGAAAAGGTGCCTGATTTCACACAACAGTTAATTATGGCATTTGCGACACTAGAGCAAGAGACCTTGTAGTTCCCCCTGAGGGATCTAGGTACACCGATCACCAATAAGGTGACGCGTGGTTTCTGAATTGACAATACAGATTATTATCTTATGCCTATTTTTGAGCTTAGGAGAAGGTTCTGAAATGAAGGTTATAGAGCAGTAATGACTGCGCATAATTTTTGTTATGTTAAATGTTGTTTTCCATAGCGGTCTCTGAATTATGTTAGGCGATTGATTAATATCATTAACTTAAGCCTCACCGCAGCCCTTTGTAGCTGTGCTTGTACCAATTTTCCGCAGCTGGCCTAGGTTTACAGCATAGACGTGCTTTCTCTCTTTTTTGCATTGTGAGCGCTCAGCTGCCTCCTCATCCGCAGCCAGTACCACCAGTGTCGGAAGTGCGGTGAAGGGCAATGAAACTGCTCTCTTTGGCAAGATTGCGGATGATCGACGCTATCCTCTCAAGAGAGTTCATGAATATATTGGAGGTCGGTGGTCTCTTGACTCATCCATTTTGGCCGGCTCATTGTTGCACAGGCTTCGCTATATGATGCTCCGTTAATTACCAAAGATGAGAAAATTCATCTGAATTACAAACATGCAATCTGGTGAGGACTACCCCCTGCCAGCCAGATATATACCTATGAATAAGCCATTAAAAAAGTTATCCTTTGAGTATCTTGTAATAAAATAGAAGATTCAGCCAGCCATGACTTTACCAAAATACATTATTACCCTGCTGTTAACATTATTTCTGTTGTCTTACAAACTCACTGCGCATGCCGATATTAATTTGAAATTCGGGGTCTATACCACCAATAAACCTTCTGAGATGGTCAAAAAATTCAGACCTATCCTCAATGCGCTTGAGGCAGGGATGAGCAACCAGCTTGGCGAGAAAGTGCGTATATCTACTCAAATATCAGATAGTTACGAAAATGGAAGGCAGGCAATCGTCCATGGTACAGTAGATTTCTCTCATCTCGGACCCGTTTCGTATGTGCTTGCAAAAAAGGAGAATCCTAACCTAACCATTCTCTTGAAAGAGAGCCTTAAAGGGAAACAGTTAATTCGAGGGATTATTGCTGTTCATAGAGATAGTCTGATTCAGACAATACGAGGATTGCGTGGCAAGAGGTTTGCGTTTGGTAGCAAGACCTCGACTACCGGTCGCTACCTGGCACAATATCACCTGCAAAAAAATGGCATTTATGCTAAAGATTTTCAGATATATAACTATCTGGGGCGACATGACAATGTAGGTATTGCAGTAGCATCAAAAATTGACTTTGATGCCGGTTCACTGAATGAAACCACCTTTAATAAGCTGGTTAATAAAGGGTACCCGTTACGAGCACTGGACCACTTTAATGTGGATGTTTCCAAACCCTGGGTTGCCCGAGAGGGGCTTGAGCCTCAGATCAGACAATCCCTTAAAGATGTATTGCTCAGCCTTAATGCTGACACCTCCATTAAACGTTTCCAGAAGAAACCATTGGTTGATGGGGTTGATACTGATTTTGAAAATGTACGTAAGGCTATCGAGAGTAATAATCTCTTCTTTAAATAAGTAGCAATCATTCTATGTTCTTCACTAAGCTTTCTATCGGAAGGCAGCTTACGCTAGTTGTGTTATTGAGTGGGCTGGTTTTTGCTTTTACATATTCAGAGCATGAGCGGAGTACCGAAGAGAGGCGATTGCTGGATGAGGTACGGAGGAATGCAGCCAGCATGTACAGCATCTTCTCCGCAACTCTGACAGAGGCTGTTATTGTCGAGGATCAGCCGGTTATTCACTCTATTCTTGAGCAGTTGCTCATCAGAGATCAGCGCATCAATAGGATAACAGTGGAGAATGAAAATAATTTAATGCTTGCTCAAGTTATTAACAATAAAAATCAGTTTGGGCGCGATCATATTACATTCAAATACCCGATTGCAGTTGAAGGAGAGATATTTGGGTCACTTCACCTTATATGGAATTTCTCCTCAGAGCTCTTATTGATAGAAAAAGTTGCAGAGCGTAAACGGAACATCAGTTTAACAGCTTTTATTCTGCTGTTGACACTATTGTTGTTTTGGCAGTACGTCATTGTAATTAGGCCTTTGTCAAAAATTTCAAATGCACTGATGGCGATTGCAACAGACAGTAATGACGATGCATCACAAGTAATCAGCCAAATTCCACACTCATCAAAAGAACTGAGTCAGATTAAGGTGATCGTGAAACAACTCGTTGACCTGCTATATCAAAAAGAGAAACATCAACAAGAAGTAGAGTTGGAAAAAGAGAAGACTGAGACTATCGTGCATTCATTGGGGGATGGATTGGCAGTCATCAATGTGGATGGAACCATTGAATCCATTAACCCCAAGTTAGAAGAGATGGTTGGGGTGAAAGCTTTATCGTTAATAGGAACGCCATTTGAAAGATGGGTTTTCAAAGAGGGTAATAGCTATCTACTCAAATCTGAGAGAGATGGGGGTGGTCCGGTTCCGATCAACCTAACCCGTTCGCCTTGGTCAAACAATGATCAGAAATTATATGGAGAGGTGTTAATACTCCATGATCTACGTGAAGTATTGGATGCAGAAAAGACCAAGCTATCTGCACAAGCTAAAGATGAATTTCTTGCTTCGATGAGTCATGAGTTACGAACACCATTAACCTCAATCATTGGTAATAGTGAATATCTTCAAGAGCAAAAGTTTGATTCAACCATATCCGAGATTATCCACGACATAGAAATTGCGGGTAGAGCCCAGCTCGCGCTGGTTAACGACATACTGGATATGTCAAAAATTGAATCGGGTAAGTTTACGATCGAGGAGTCCCCCTACAACCTTTCGGTATTGCTGGATGATATAGAGAAAATGTTATCCATTCGTGCTCAGGATGCTGGACTGGAATTGGTTATTAAGCAGCGTAATCATGAACCAATGCTATTGCAGGGAGATGGGCAGCGGATAGGACAGATACTGATCAACCTGCTTGGTAATGCCATAAAATTCACTGAAAAAGGTAGGGTTTCCCTTGAAACAGATGTAACAGATGATAAGTTGGTTTTCGCTGTAACCGATAGTGGAATCGGGATCTCCACCAAGGTGATTGAAAATCTATTCAATCGCTTTAAACAGGCTGATGGATCTATCTCCCGTCGTTTTGGTGGCAGTGGATTAGGTCTGTATATTTCCATGAACCTTGCTGAGATGATGGGGGGAACCATTGAGGTCTCTAGCAGTGAGGGTGTAGGCTCTACCTTTCAATTGATATTACCCTATCGAAGAAGTGCTCAAAAAGAGAGGAGCAGCGAAAGAGGTGGAGACAAATCAGGCTCTGTGCTTGATGAGAAGCTTGATGGACATGTACTGGTTGCAGAAGACACACCGGAACTCCAGCTGCTTGAGCGGCGTATTCTAGAGAAGATAGGTCTAGAGGTGACTGTAGCAAATAATGGCTTAGAAGCTGTAAAGTTGGCAGCATCGGAGAGCTTTGACCTAATTCTGATGGATATGCAGATGCCTGTGATGGATGGTGTTGAGGCGACCAATAGAATAAGAGAAGCCGGTTACCAGACCCCTATCATTGCATTGACTGCTAATGTGATGCAGAAGCACCGTGACCAGTTTGATGAGGCTGGTGGGGATGGATTTATTGGCAAACCCATCGATAAACAAGAGTTGATAAGAGTACTGAAGAAGTATCTTCATTGAGAGAAGTGTAATGTCTCTTTCGGGTTGACTACGTCACCGAGGCCAGCTACGGGAAATCGGTACAAGCACAGTTATAAAGGGCTGCGGTGATGCTTAAGTTAATGGCATTGGGCGATTGATCGCAGCCCTTGTACTACACTACACTATCGATAGATTATTTTTCAGTTTTGGAGGTATCGATGAGAACCATTTTACTGATTGCTCTGTTTATGAATAGTTACCAGCTTTTTGCCCCTGACTTTGATGATGGAGGTTGTCTGGCGATGCACTCCTGGAGTGAGTGGGTAGTTGTTCCGCTGCTGCTGGTCACGCTATTTCTGGATGCCCGCGCGATGGTATTGAGATACAAGGCATTGCAACCGTGGCGCATTGAGCGTCAGAGCTATCTCCGCATGCGTCACTGGGTGGTGATTCATGGTGAAGCAAAGGGGAGGGTTTAGCACGCATGCGAACGATCTCTCTGCTATTTCTCTCTCTCTTTTATAACTGGAAGAACCCGGCTGAGCTGTCTACCTGGATTTGTGAGGATCAGATGGTGGCTCTGTATCAGGTTTTTCTTCCGCTGGGGTTGGTGATGGTGATGATGGATCTCCTCGGTCTTGTGGCGAGGATTATGAAGCGTCGACAGGCTCAGGAGAAGAGTGATCATGAGTGGATGCAGCGCTGGGTGGAGCAGCGGATGAAGGTGGGGTGAGCCTCTGCAACCCTCGCGGATACAGGCTCATGGCACAATGTAGGTTTCAGTCTGTTTTCATCGGTTTGACCAGCACAATCAGTAGCGGTAGCAGCATCAGGTTGGCCGCCAGCGCAATCACCATCGAGAGCCCGGTGAGCAGCCCGAAGTAGATGGTGGGGATAAAGTTGGAGAAAGCGAGGATCGAGAAGCCCAGCGCAATAATCAGGGTGGTGTAGTACATCGCCTTGCCGATAGAGCGGTGGCTACGTTGTATGGCCCCCCAGTAGTTCTGATCCTTTTCGAACTCATCACTGAAGCGGTGGACGTAGTGGATCGCATTGTCAACG
>JABHIC010000123.1 GCA_018671205.1 Gammaproteobacteria bacterium | reverse complement strand
GTTGATATAGAACGACTTATTGAGTGTGTTGAAAAACTGCAAACTACTTCTTCCTCCTCCTCACCCATCTAGACTGAGGAGTGGCTGTCAACGATCACAACAGGGCTTTTGAAATACGCTCCATTGCAACCTGTAGATTATCCATACTGGTTGCAAAAGAGAGGCGGATGTAATTCTCCATTCCAAACGCAATACCGGGCACAACGGCTACCTCAGCCTGATTCAGCAACATCGAGGCCAGCTCTGTATCATTGGTGATGCCGGGCAAGCGCTCAATCACCTTTTCAACATTGGCAAAGCTGTAAAATGCCCCTTGTGAGGCCAGCACATGAACCCCATCAATCGTATTGAGACGCTCTGTAACAAATTGGTTACGCTCACGAAAAGCCCGGTTCATGACCTCAACACAGTGCTGATCTCCATTCAGGGCTGCCTCTGCGGCCACCTGTGCAATAGAGGTGGGGTTTGAGGTGCTTTGTGACTGCACCTTCTTCATCGCCTGAATAACTGGAGCAGGACCACCCGCGTAACCAATTCGCCAGCCGGTCATTGAGTACCCTTTTGAGACCCCATTCAACAAAATAGTACGCTCATATAGATCAGGGTTTGCCATCAGCAGATTACTAAACGGGATATCCCCCAACAGAATATGCTCATAAATATCATCAGAGGCGATCACAACATCAGGAAATCGTCTCAACACCTCCCCTAACGCAACCAGCTCATCCTGGGTATACATTACACTGGTGGGGTTCGAGGGGGTGTTATGGACAAATAGCCGGGTCCTGGGGGTAATTGCCGCCTCCAGCTGTTCCGGGGTGATCTTAAACTGCTGTTCAATACCCGCAGAGATGGTCACAGGCGTGGCATCTGCCAGCATCACGATATCCGGATAAGAGACCCAGTAAGGCGCGGGGATCAGTACCTCATCCCCCTCATTCAGCAGCGCCTGACAGAGGTTATAGAAGGCCTGCTTGCCTCCACAGCTAACCATTACCTGATCCAGTGCATAACTCACCCCATTGTCCCGTTTGAACTTATCAACAACCGCCTGCTTCAGTGAGGGGATACCATCGACAGCGGTATATTTGGTAAAGCCCGACTCAATGGCCTGGATTGCGGCCTGTTTGATCGGCTCCGGGGTATCAAAGTCGGGCTCTCCGGCACCGAGTCCAATAATATCTTTTCCCTCACTTCTCAGTGCTGCTGCAAGCGCAGTGATCGCCAGTGTAGGGGAGGGTTTAACGCGCTGAACGCGATGAGAAAGAGAGATTGGCTGTGAGGAGGCCAAGGTGGATACTCCTGAAAGTGGTAGTTGAAGAAACAGTCATACTATACTGTACTGCAAAAAATTGTACACGAATGGATCAATATGAGTGAACGCCCCCTACAACTAAACTCCGTCTTCTCCCCCTCTGGTGACCAACCTGCCGCAATTCAGGCACTGGTTGAGGGGCTTGAGGATGGTCTCGCCCACCAGGTGCTATTGGGGGTTACCGGCTCTGGAAAAACCTTCACCATTGCCAACGTCATCCAGCAGGTACAGCGCCCCACCATAGTGATGGCGCACAACAAAACCCTTGCGGCCCAACTGTATGGGGAGATGAAGAGCTTCTTTCCCAACAATGCGGTCGGATATTTTGTCTCTTACTACGACTACTATCAACCCGAGGCCTACGTTCCCACCACCGATACCTTTATCGAGAAGGATGCCTCGATCAATGAGCACATTGAACAGATGCGGCTCTCTGCGACCAAAGCGCTGTTAGAGCGTAAGGATGCCATTATTATTGCCACCGTCTCCGCAATCTACGGTCTCGGCGACCCGGAATCCTACCTCAGCATGGTGCTTCACCTCTCACAGGGAGAGCTCATCGATCGACACTTTATCCTCCGCCGTTTGGCCGAGCTTCAATACAGCCGTAATGATCTTGAGTTGAGACGGGGCACTTTCCGGGTTCGTGGAGAGATTATCGACATCTTCCCCGCCGACTCTGAAAGGGATGCGGTGCGGATTGAGCTGTTTGATGAGGAGGTGGAGGGGATCTCCCGTTTCGATCCGTTGAGCGGTGAGATTCTGCATAAACTTGCCCGTGTCACCATCTACCCCAAGAGCCACTATGTCACTCCCAGACAGAAAATCCTCGATGCCATTGAGGAGATTAAGGCAGAGCTCAAGCAGCGACTGGCTCAACTGCGAGAACAGAATAAGCTGGTTGAGGAGCAGCGCCTTGAGCAGCGGGTCAAATATGACATTGAGATGATGCTGGAGCTTGGATACTGTTCCGGAATCGAAAACTACTCCCGTTACCTCTCCGGGCGGGAACCGGGGGAGTCCCCCCCCACCCTGATGGACTACCTGCCAGAAAATGCCCTGCTGGTGGTGGATGAGAGCCACGCCACCATTCCACAGATTGGTGGCATGTATCGTGGTGACCGCTCCAGAAAAGAGACGCTGGTGGAGCACGGCTTCCGCCTCCCCTCTGCACTCGATAACCGTCCACTACAGTTTGATGAGTTTGAGCGGCTGGCACCACAGATGATCCATGTCTC
>JABHIC010000122.1 GCA_018671205.1 Gammaproteobacteria bacterium | reverse complement strand
GGGGGGGGGGGGGGGGCGTGGTGGTTGACCGCCAGGGGTAGGAATCAGGATCGTCTGATCTTCATCTCCTGCGATGATGGTTGTATCGTTAATCATGATGATCTATCTGTTCTTGACGGCCCATAGCTCTAGTTGGAGACCGGGGAACTCCCCCCCAATGTGCATTGCAAAGCCAACAGAGTGGGTAAGCTCCCCCCACAATGTACTACTCTTATCCAGGCGAAAATAGCTGTAGTCGGCATGATAGGGGATGGCACGGTGAGCCACAGGTAGTGGCTCTATGGTGATTCCTGGAAGGTGTGAGTTGACCAGCTGCTGAACCGTCTCTCGAGTTCCAATTTTCATTTGGGCAGGGAAGTGGGCGTGTAGAAGTGCTGGAGAGAGGTTTGCGTGTACAGCAAGAATGAACGTGGCCTGGTGAAGCAGTTCTTTGTCTTCAATATCGGCGGTCAGAAAGTTATTGGCATGTTTCTGAATGGGAATTGGAATGGCACTCTGCTCTAATACGGTACCTAATGATCTTCTCAGCTCGGCCAGTAAAGGTACAAAAGTTTCACGAAGATTATCGTGCTGGTAGTGAGGAAAGGGAGGAGAACGCTTCTCCTGAGTTGTGAATGTAGCAAGCTCTCCGGCAAGCTGTATCGCTATTCGATAAAACTCCTCGGGGTGTATCATGGTGGCAGAGGTTAAATGGGTTAATAATGGTTCGTAACGGTTGATGAGCTGGAGCAGAAGAAAGTCTGCAATCTCCGCAGTGCCCCCTCTGTTGGTCTGGGTAACTGTGGCACTTAGCGCTTCTCCCCGGGTATGGAGTAAGCCACATATCTCATTAATGAAATCATCGAAGGTGGGCAGTGCATGACAGTTGAGGAGTGGGGGTATATAAGAGTGGTTGAGGATGATGTTGCGGTCTGACCGTACCTCGGTAACCTGGACGAGGCCAATATAGTGATATCCCGAGCGGTCATCACTATCGGACAACAGTCGTAATCGTAACTCTCCCATCTGGATCTGGGCGCTACTGTCGGCCCCGCTATTACTATCATAAATTTCTTGTTCATAAGGGAGATAACGGGTCAAACTCTCTTCTGAGTCATAGCTCCCAACCTCTTTTTCTCCCGCTCTTTTTGTAGGAATAGCAAGGTAGATGACGGTTCCGCTGTCTGAAAAAGCACCCCGTTGGGCTTTATCAAAAAGATCAATGGGAGGGGGGGCAGCCGTCTCATGGGGTATAGTAAAGGTCGTGCCATCCGGCAGAATACCCTGACACGCCTTAATGGCAACTTTTCCGAGCGCAAGCTGGTCTTGGTCAATGGAGAGCTCACTCAACCCCCAGAGGTATGGGTGGGTCAGGGTGTTACGCTGTTCAATCAGGTTTTCAATATATCGGTCATGTTGCTGGAAGTGATGAGGACGTAAAAATATCCCCTCAGACCAGATGACCTTTCCATTCCATCTCATAAGCGTTGAATTTCCATGTTGTCATTGGGGGATAATAGAGGTACTGAGCCGGTCGAGACGAACTCTGGCAGAAAAAGCCTGATTTTGGGAGACAGGGATCGAGGATTTCCAGCGGGCATTTTCAATATTGCGATAGGCAGAAATGACTCCGATGTAGCGTGTCTCTGCTGCCAGCTCACGGCTGAGTTCAAAATGTTCTCCAGGTGCTATTTCAAGCTCATCTCGTGAAGAGATATCTTTACCTAATAGGGAGATCTCGTTGTCGTAGAGAGAAAAGAAGTCACTGTTTTCAAACACTCCATTGGAACGAAGTTGATAGAGGCGGATGACCAGCGGAGAAGGACGACTGTTCCCATCCGGGTTAATAGTAGAACTTGCCTCAATAGAGACAGAGAGTGTGGGATGCTGAGGTTGGCTGGGCTGAATCTGTTTTGGTTCGGAGCTACACCCTGTTAGTGTAAACAGCAAGAGTAACAGAGGAAAATAATGCCGTTTTGTAACCATTGGGTTATCTCTCTTTGGGGGGTAGTCTGCGTATTCCGGTCAATTCGACCACCCCCGAAGGGGGTGAAAAACAGGGATGGGGAGAGAGTACAGCACCTTGCTGAAAATGGTCAATTCCTATTGTGTGGATATGATATCAAGGCAGCTCTAAAATATCGTGGGTGGACGGTCACTTCCTAACTTTTAACCGTTTTGCTATAGTAGCGCGCACCTCTGTGGGTATTGTTCGCTTAAATGCATCTGAAGTGGCGCGCGCAACCTGTAATCAACTGATTATTATCTGTTTTTTTTGCCAGTTTGATTATTGAGTTTGTGAGGGGCAGGAGAAAAATGGATGTCTACTCAACAAGGCGGAGAAGAGCGGATTCTGTACACTATTTTAGAAGAGAACAGTGATGTTTGAAAGGGTTGAAAAAAGTAAGGAGTTCCTGATTACCGTAGCGGCTTTGCGTGAGCGGATTGCCTCCGCTGATGAGACTGTAGTCATCGATGTGCGCTCTCCAGAAGAGTATACTCAGGGGCATATCCCCGGAGCGGTCAATGCACCGGAGATCTTTACCCACCTACCGGATGGCATCACCACGGAGCAAGAGAAAGAGGATTTTAACCGCTTCTATGAGAAGCTCTTCTCAATGTGTGGTGTGGAGAGCAGTGAGACCGTCATCTTCTATGAGGATAAGTACACGCTCCTCTCTCCTCGTGGATTCGTAATACTCAAATACCTTGGTTATGATGAAGACAATATTCTGGTGTTGGAGGGCGGATTTGAGCAGTGGAAGCGTGCGGGTTACGCTATAGAAGAGAACGTCAACAGAAACTCGGAAAAACAGTTTTTGGCCAGGCCATTGGACCATTTCTTTGTCGATTATCATCAGATGCTTGAGGCACTGGATGATGAGAGCATCGTTAAGCTGGATGTTCGCGATGAAGATGAGTGGGTAGGGTTGAGCTCATCTCCTTATGGGCGAGATTTTGCGCCAGGTAAGGGAAGACTCCCCAATGCAACCTGGATTGAGTGGTACGACTTTATTTCAGAGGATCTCCTCTCCAGAAAAAATATAGAGGATCTGAAATTGCAGATGGAAAAAAGATCCATAACCGTTGATGATGAAATCATACTGTACTGTTTTAAAGGTGCTCGCGTCTCTAATAGCTACATTGCATTGAGAAAGCTGGGATATGAGAAGATCAGAATCTATTTTGCCGGCTGGAATGAGTGGTGCAGAATTCCGGGAGCCCCCTCAATTAATGAGTTTTTCTCATAGATCTGCGCTAAGAAGTGTACTTTTTCAGCGATTACCGCGTCACTCTTCTGTTCAAATCCTCACTGCCTCGTTCCTCAGCTCTCCGCGCGCGGCTCTCTTGTCTGTTCATAGGAAAAGCACTGTTTTTAGAGAGACCCCATAGTGAATGAGTATGAGCACCTGCTCGAAGAGAATCTTCGCCTTAAAGAAGAGCTTGACCGCGTTACAAAAAAAAATGCGAAGCTGATTAATTTTCCCAAGTACAACCGTCTTCCAGTCTTCTCGTTTAATCAAGAGGGCCATCTCCATTTTGAAAATGATGCGAAACAGCGGCTACTTCCACATATACGGAGGCTTGATCAAATCATTGGTAGCATGAACGGAGATGCGGTTGCTCAGTTTATTGATGAAGGGGGAGTGATCGTTGCGATGGTTACCCACCTGGAACGACACTACAAAATTATTGTGAGGGGGATTAAAGCGCTGGATAAAGCGCTCTGCTATGGCTTTGACGACACAGAGGCGGTGGCACTCAACCAAAGATTAGTATCCAAGGCAAATCAGGCAAACCAGGCAAACTTGGCTAAAGACGAGTTTCTGGCATCGATGAGCCATGAGTTGCGCACGCCACTGGCGACGATTATCGGGAATTGTGAGATGCTATCCGAGAGGATGGTCGATGGAGGTGACCGAGAGACGGTCCATGCAATTGAACGAGCGGGGCGCAATCAGCTGGCCTTAGTCAATGATATTCTGGATATGTCTAAAATTGAGTCAGGAAAATTTACCATTGATGAGGCTCCCTTTGACCTCTCTCTACTGTTGAGCGACCTTGAGAAGATGTTTCAGGTTAAAGCACGAGATCAGGGGGTTCAGTTCTCTGTCGAGCAGCGGAGTGCAGAGCCATACCAACTACTGGGAGATGGGCAGCGTATCGCCCAGATTTTGATCAACCTGATTGGCAATGCGATTAAGTTTACAGAAAATGGGCGTGTAACACTCACCGCATGGCATGTTGCCAATCAACTGTTTTTTAAAGTGAAAGATAGCGGAATTGGTATGTCTAAAGAGGTGCTTGATAAACTTTTTTCTCGCTTCGAACAGGCAGATACTTCTATCTCAAGACGGTTTGGTGGTAGTGGTCTTGGCCTCTATATCGCTATCAATCTTGCCGAGATGATGGGCGGTGATATTGATGCCAGCAGTATCAAGGGGGAGGGGTCTGTTTTTCTATTCTATCTACCCTATCGTCATAGTGGCATTCCCGTGTTACCGGGCCAACCGGGGGTCGCTAACGACTCAATATTGAAACAGCAATTTTCCGGTAACGTGCTGATTGCAGAAGATACTCCTGAGTTACAACTACTGGAGCGTAAGATTCTGGAGTCAATGGGGGTTACTGTAACTACCGTTGAGAATGGAAAAGAGGCCGTAGCGCAGGCAACCACGAACCATTTTGATCTGATTTT
>JABHIC010000121.1 GCA_018671205.1 Gammaproteobacteria bacterium | reverse complement strand
TGGGGGAGCAGAATAGAGAGGGGGGCCCGGTGGGCATTCAGGGAGCTACTGAGGGGATAGAGGATGTCTGGGCACTGGGAGAGATCCATGCCCAGCATCTCCCCCAGCTATTGGGAGAGCGTAAGGCGGCTGCGGTGGTTGAGCAGACAACCGCAGCTCTGGAGCTCTCTCCCTGCCGGGTTGCACCAGGTGATGACCATTTAACCTCGGCGGAGACCCCCTACCAAGAGGCCATTGTGGATGAGTTTGAGACCAGTGAGCTGGATATGGAGCAGGTTGCATTCGAGGCTGATCAGCTCTCCAGAGTGGAAGAGGGGCGTGACGCTGAATGGAATCGTCCCGTCCCTATCTTCTACCCCACCTTTATGCCTGAGTATGCACTGGGGGTCAGAAGAGCCAATGCAATGGATCCACTGGCTCTGATTCCTCAAATGAGAAGCCCGGTTCAATATTTTGGCTTCCAGCAGTAATCTTGCCCGGATTGCGGGGGTAGCCATCCTGCTGCTCGGTGCGCTCCCTGTTGCCGAGGCAATGACCGAATTCTCTGCTGAGGTAGATTACTTTAATCAGCAGGGCGATCCTGTGATGAAAGGAGAGATCTACGTCTCTGATGATGTGATTCGGGAAGAGGTTGGCGGTGATTCTCCGGTATCTATTCGCATTACTGACCTTTTTCGTGGAGTCTCCTACCTGCTCGATACCGTACGCCACGAGTACCAGGAGCGGCAAGAGGTCTTCACTGTACCGAGAAACCCGAGTCAGTTTTGTGCAGAAATGGCGCTGATGGAGTGTGGCTACCAAGAGCGAGAGCAGGTTAATGGGGTGGAGACCGAGCACTGGCGGGCAGAGTTAGGCTTTGGCTCTCTCACTATCGGGGTGGATGGCTGGTATGACCCCAAGATACAGTATCCACTGCGTATCCAGTGGGGTGGAGGGCGTCAATTAAAGCTTAGTAAGGTCAAGGTGGGCCGAATTCCCTCGGCACTTCTCTCTATCCCTTTTGATTATCAAAGAGTTGACTCGATTGAGGGTAGTGTAGCGGAGTATTTTTCAGACTGGCCATAAAAGTGTATAATTAAATGCCTTTTTACTTATAGGCGGTTTCTGGCCTCTGTTGAGCCTGAGAGCATCGGCTCTTTGTGGAATCTGCATCCCTGACAAAGCGGGTTACTAAGCGATGAAAATAATGATTAGAATGTTGGCCTCGATCCTCCCGGGTATTGTGGTTGGGTTGGGGGTAATTGCCTATCTGGAGCGTGAGCATCTGCAGGAGAAGTGGGCGATCTTTTCTGGGGAGGCTACAGAGAGTGACTCATCTGCGCGGCAGCAGGAGCCTTACCTGCGGAGTACCCCAATGGCCGTTTCAAGGGCTCCGGAGCCAAAACCTCTCCCCCCCCAATCTCAACCTCTACCGAGAGAGCCTGTTGCCCCATCGGTGGATCCCTCTCCTTCACCATCTACGCTTACCCAGCATGAGCAGGTTGCTGTAGTGGAACGGCCCCAACGAAAGGAACCGCCCCAGCAACCCTCTTATATGAAGCCAGCAAATCGCCCCAGCAACCCTGAGCCGATCATGTCGTTCGTTGAGCCGCTGGTTGATGATGTTCTGGGCAGTAATCTGAGCCACTCTCTCCCCCTCGCGGATCGGATAGCACGTTCGAGTCAGCCGATGGGTGAACTGGCTCGACAATTTGACCCTATCGCTACCCCATCGATACGCCCTCAGCCAAAGAAGCCGGGGGATGCCGGTGATGTTTGGAGACTGGAGGGTGCAACGGAGGCGGTGGCACAGCCACAGTGGCTATGGAATCAGGGGCGACAGGCTTTTTGGGAGGGGGATTATGATCGGGCCATTGAGAGTTACCGTTCACTACTGCAGGAAGAGCCCAAAAATCCGGATGCATGGGGGGAGCTGGGTAATATCTACTATGCGAAAAAGGATTGGGTGAGAGCCGTGCGGGCATTTGGGCGGGCCGCTGCGGCTCTGACTCAGGCCGGGCGGGAAGAAGAGGCGGAAAAAATCATGGTGGTCATCCGTGGCATTGACCCCCAATTGGCGAAGCAACTCACCATTGATTTGATGCAGGAGTTTTAATAAAACAGTAAGTTAGAACTTTCTAATTTTAGACTTTACCCATTTTTTCTTTTTTTGAAAACATGCTAAAGTAGTACACTCATCTAATATAGAGCAGGATTTAAGATATGTCTACCGATAGAACAAGCGAAGTGAGTAGTGAAATTGACCCCTTGTCAATGGAGGCGGCGGGAGTAAGCTCAACCATGAGCGCGCAACCGCTGGAGCGTTTCGCCAGCTGTTTCGAGAAGAGTGCACGCCGCTGGGAGATGGTGGTCTATCCCGCCCTTTTTGCATTTTGTGTACTCTCCATTTATGGTTTTTATATGATTTACCATCTGACGCAGGATATGTCTCATATCGCCCGTAATATTCAGGTAATGTCGACCAGTATTGATCCTTATATGGGGCCACATCTGGCGAAACTTGTGGATGGGGTTGAGAATATGTCCAGCAATGTTCAGGTGATGACCCGTAACCTCAATGCAATTGATGGCAACATGGCGACGATGACGGTATCCATGGAGGATATGAACGGGAGTATGGGTCAGATCACGGGCCATATGCAGACCCTTGAGCCAATGATGGCAAGCATGAATAATATGGATCAGGCGACCCAACATATGGCCAATAGCACGCTTAGCATGACGCGCGAGATGGGATCGATGAACCGAGGCTTTTCCCCAAGAGGGATGTTCTCCCGCTTTAGCCCCTTCTAAATCTAAAAGAGCCGTTTCCACCCCACAAAAAGGGCGCTTATTAAGAGCGCCCTTTTTTTGTGGGGAGTAGTTTTTGTCTCTTCTATTTAGAAGGCCCCCTCTGCAGCACCGGTAATAATATTGTTGATCTTGGTTGAGACCGCTTTAGCCAGTTTTTTTGCAGCTGCGGGCATATCCATCATTGTGATCATATCAGGGTTCATGCTCCACATTCTTAATATGCCATCCTTGCCCTCAACGACAGCAATACGGCAGGGCATTACAATCACAAAGGCATCCGATACATCGGCCAGTATAGCGGCGGTTTTGGCATCACAAATATTGTGGATACTGAGGTGACGGAAGGGCTTTCCGGTGACCTTTTCAACCTGTTTGTTAAGGGGGAACATGGCAACATGGAGAATCCCCTCGCTAATGGCTAGCTGTTTGATCGACTCATCGACATCATCACCTGTGATTCCCTCATCTACAGCGGTATGGACAAACAGATCCTCAAAGGTGAAGTTAGCGAGAACCTGTGTTGAGGTGAAAGCGATAGTGAGGGCGCAGACGACATGGAGAATTTTTTTCATGAGTGACTCATTTCCTTATATTTTTGAGAATCAAATAGTTAAACATTTGATAGAGATACCGAAAACGGATGGTATTCGATTTTAGTCACAGATACAAAGTAAATCAATCGTAACCGCTCCTGGGCACGGAGTGGTTACGATCTATTAATGTAAGGGCTGAGGTGTGGGAGGGGGCACATTTTTATGCCCATGGGGCACCGTTGAGAAGGTGTTGTCCGAAGGGGGCTTTACCTGCTTTACCGGGTTGCTGAGCCAGAAGGCACTGCTCTTCTCCAGAAAATCTGCAACCGGGAGGTAGTGGGTTCCATCACAAGAGAAGTTGAGTTCAACCATACCGGTGATGATGTTCAGGGAGGCACTACGGAGGTAGATGTTCTCATCGGCCAGGCGCAGAGATTTGAACAGTTTTAGTACCGGCATGATCTGCTCATCAGAGACGCTGGAGAGTGCGGAGAAAGGCTCTTTACTCAATGTCTCGGAAAAATTGGCGGAGATCAGCTTCTCCATGGTAAAGAACGGGTCATGGTAGGGGTAATCGATAAAACGGATCGTGGCGGTTGAGCGAGAGTACTTCATCTCTATATAGAAAACACCGTGGTTGAGAAGCAGCTGATTCATCAGTTGATGAACGGCATCAATCTGCTCCTCCATCGGGGTGATGGTACGGGTCTGTTGAAATAGCTGTTGACGGATGGATGGGTCACCCTTGATCTGGGTGTGGTTTTGAATCGCTGTGATGCGGGAGCAGCTATTCTGGCTATTATCAAAGTCGACGGCAATGAGAGCCACGATCTCTCCCTCAATGCGCACGGTCTGTAGTGCAGTCATGCAGGTTAGATTGGTTTTGGTGCTGGTGTAGAGGCGAGAGAGGAAAAAGTCTTTCTTGCCGTCCCACTCCATGAAGTAGGGGCGTTGGGAGACATCTTTTCCCTGGTCGGAGGGGTCAATGGTGGTGAAGCTGATGCTCGGGGAGAGGACGGTGCCCTCCAGTGAGATCAGATAGCATAGAACCGATTGGGGGATCTGTTTCATCGACTCCTGCAGCGCATCCGCAAGGCTATTGATCGGGAAACTATTTTTCGACCAGCTTTTGGCGCAATGTTCTGCGATGGTTTTCATCGGTGTGGCGACCCATGAGCACAACAACTCCTGCTGCTGTGTGATGGGTTGTGTGACGGTGTGAATCCGCTGCATGATAACGATCTCCCCCTGTGAGATTGTGATTCCTCTATTTCCAAAATGCGGTTAACAGAGCGATCTCCAGCCGGTATAGAAAAACCGCTGCAGTTGTCAGAACTATCTCCCATAAGAGTAGTGCGTTGTTTTATTATTGTTTTTATTAACTCATTACTACAGTGTTCAATATACGTGAGTAGAGCAATGCAATAAATACGTAAATGTACGTATTTATTGCATTAAATTGAGTAGGGTCACACTGCGGTTGCTCGGCTCTACGTGCGCTGCTCTTTTGCACTTACAGAAAAAATTACTATTCTTAGAGGAAGCCAATAACGTGCCGACTGCAGAAAAACTGAATTTGGCGCTGACGGGGCAGGTGGAGACTCCCATCGGTATGGTCGACGTGGTGACTGCGGAGAATCGGGTGGTCAATGTTCACTTTGCATCCACTGAATCTAACTTGACTCTGATTGGGGGCAGTGACCCATTCCAGCAACAGGTTCAGCGTCAGCTGCTCGACTACTTCCAGAGACCGATCTCCTTGAGTGAGATTCCGCGACAACCAGAGGGAACCCCCTTTCAGCAGAGGGTTTGGCAGGCGTTGTGTGAGATTCCGTTAGGAGAGGTGGTTAGCTATGGTGAACTGGCAAGGCAGCTGGGCACCAGCCCACGGGCGGTGGGAGGGGCGTGTCGTGCTAATCCCACGCCTCTTATTGTCCCATGCCATCGGGTGATCTCTGTCACCGGGATCGGTGGTTTTTCCGGACAGTGGAGGCAGGGGGAAAAGGTTGATATTAAACGCTGGCTGCTGCGACATGAGGGGGTGGCGCTGGGATAAGGGGCTGCTCCTGAGAGCGCAACAGGGTAGCCATAGCGTGTCAGCAGTAATCAAGTAGTAGGCGCCACTGTCCCCGCTTCTCTGCGAAGTTGAGCGTTGCCATCGCCGGGCTGGTGGAGGGGAGGCGAAACCGTTTGAGATTGCGGTGAGCGTTATTGATATCAGGCAAAACCCGTTTACGATAGGTCTCTTCTGCCTTGGCACCATTAAAGAAGAGGGCCTGAATCTCTGGATGTTTGGTAAAGAAAAGGTTGAATGGGTTGGTCTGAATCGACCCCGCTACAATTGCGCTATCGAGGCTACCGGGACGTTCACAGGAGCGCATCACATCCCACAGTGCAATATGGTTCTGTTGCAGCAACAGGGTTCGCTCGTTGTAGCCCAGTTCTTCGGTAGCTGGGTGTAGCAGACTGACTACAATAGACCAGAAGCTGTTTCTGGGGTGAGCGTAGTATTGCTGCTGTTTGAGTGACTCGACGCTGGGGGCAGATCCAAGAATCAGCAGACGGGCATCCGAGGCAGCAATCGGCGGGAACCCCTCCACTGGATCGGTCGTCGAATGGTTCACTCGTCAGGTTTTCTACAGAGGAGGTGGATGTACCGCCCCATATCACGATAGGGGGGCTGGTGGCGTAGCA